>JAMPIG010000023.1 GCA_023662875.1 Roseburia sp.
TTGAATTAAACAAATATTTTGTACTTTATGTATAAGGCTTGCTTCTTTAAAAATCAAGCCCTTTTTTATTGCAAAAAAATTTTAAAAAAGTGCTTGACGTGTCGTCTTTTCAGAGTTAAGATACACACACCTTAAGGGAAGAACAAAGAAAACGGAAGCAAGAAAGGCGGTACAAAATGGCAAAAAATTATATAGAATGTCTTAATGAAGAATACGAAAAGGCCGAAACAGCTTTTAATGAAGCGAAGGCCGAAGCAATCCGGGAAATTGAAAATATGACTCCGTTTATAGCAGTAGACTACGGCGCGGGCTATGCTTCCCATATCGAAAGAATAACAAAGGCGGCGGCAAGCATGAAGGCAATAGCGGAAGCTCGTAGCGCGTATGAATATTTTTTAGAAAAGAAGGAGGCCTAATTATGAAGCTGAATAAAGAAAAATTCTTAAAAACGGAAGTAGGGGCGGAGCTTAAGTGCTGTATTATCTCCTGGGACAAGGCTCTGGATAGCTGTAGAAAATATTCCTGGGAAACGGAAGAATATAAGCGCAACCGCAAGGTCGCCGACTGGTGCCAGGCTCAATGGGAAGTTTATAAAATGGTCCTCCGACAGTTCTTCGGCGTGGAATACTGCTTTACTCGGACGGATGAATATTTCGGCCTTGTAACCAAAAACGAGGAAAACTGGTTATTTAAAGTAGAACGGGCGGCGGCATAGCTGCTGCCCTGGCACTAAACCACCGACGGCCGGTCCAAAGCCCGGCGGGAAGAAGTAAAGCAAGCTCCCCGGCTTGCGGGATGGGTGCCATGTATAAATCAGGCTTCCCGGTCTGAATGTCGTTCAACAAGTTTTACTGATTTTTAATGTGAAAATCTTATAGCCGCCTGGGGAAGCGGTGCAACTTGTAAACCTCGTAGGCTCCGCGCCTGGCGCGTGGAAGAAAGGTAAAAGGTGATGTGTAGCCGAGCTCTGCAGGCTCTACCCTTCGGGCCGTATCGAAGGGCGACCGGGAAGTCTTTTATATAAAAATCTGTTGCGACGTCGCAAGAAAGAAGCTGGAAAAATGAAAGATAAAGAACGCCCCGCAAAGCGGGAATTAAATTTAATGTTTGCAAAGGCAGGCTCCGGCTCTATAAGTTGCCGGGTCACTATTCCTAAGCCCTGGGCGGATGCCCTGGGTGCAAGTCCGGACGACCGTTCTGTCGTTGCCGTGTTCGACGGCGAGAAAATTATAATTTCTAAGAAAAAATAGGCCCCAACTGCGAAGCTGCAGCGGGGCCTTCCCTGCGTCCTGGGGCCTGGGGTTTTACCCCCTAAGACCCCCTCCTGGCGCACATCATACTACACCCTTTTTAATCAGTCAAGCGGTATTCTTAAAGTTTCTCAAGGATGGAAGGGTGCGCCCATCCCTGGCGTACTCCGCCCGGCTTCGCGGCAAGGCCTATATAATATTTATATGTCGCGCTGCTTACCAGGCCTACGACGTACATCGTCGCTCCGTTCTTCGTGATCGCTCCTCCGGTTCCGTTTCCGTTCCCGTAGAAAGTCCCGGTAACTTTTACCTTGTCCCCTATGGCGTAGGAAGTGACGGCGCTGCCGGTGCTGGTGCTGGCTCCTGTTGTTGTGACGTATGCTGCGGAAACAAAGCCGTACTTACCGGCCTTATTTTTAATATAATACCACTTGGAACCGTCGGCCGCCTTAAGCTCGTCGCAGATGCTTATCTCCTCTCCGTCTGCAAGCGGGCTAAAGCTGCATTCGCCGTTCTCTGTCCCGGCCCACTTCCTTACCTTCAGCGTGGTGGTGGTTCGGCCGGTCCACTTCGTTTCCCTGCTCAAGCTGCCGCCGCTGCTTCCGGATCCGGTGCTGGTGCCGGTGCTGGTGGTGGTTCCTGCTGCCGGTGCCGCGCTGCTGTTTGCAGTATACTTCGGGCAAATAAAGCCCCGGATATATCTGCCGTTTACTTTAAGTTCCCGTACTCCTACGGCGTTACTCATATTACCCTCAATAACATAAATCGTGCTTCCCTCAACTTTCCAAACGGTCCCGACGTGCTCCGGGCTCCCCTGGTTGTCTGTGGTGGCGTAGTTCGCGCCGTCGTCCCAATCGTATAAGACGGCGTCTCCCGGTGCCGGTATGTAAGCATCGTTTTCCTGCCAGATGCCCATCCGCTTCGCTGCCTCAATCAAATAATAGCAGCTACATTCTACGGGCATAATCGCCGTATAGCCTGCCTTCGCTGCTGCCGCGCTCCAGGTTCCCGCGCACCAGGCGTCCGTGTAAGATAATTTGTAACCGCGCGGGCGCGGGCTCAAGGTGTTATAAAGGTCGATGATCGCCTTGTGGGTGCTGTCTCCCTGCTTCGCTCCGCGCCATCCTAAAAGAATATTTACAATGACGTTTCTATCGTATGCCATATCTTTGTTGCCTCCTTCCTGTGCCTGTTTATAAAGTTTCTCGTACTCCAGCCCGTAACCTGCGCGCTTATCCTGGGCCGCCTTGCTCTGGTCCGCCGGTGCCTCAAACTTAAGCATAACTGCGCTGGAAGCCTCGCTTATGCTGGCGGCTGCCTTAAGTACCTTAAGGACGGCCGGGAAGCTCTCAGAAAGCTCTTTGTAAATAAATTCTTTCTGCGTCTCCAGGTCGCCTACGGATTTCCCCTTGCTTCGGTGGTATTCAAGCATGGCCTGTTTCCGGCTCCAATAAGTCCACTGTGCCAGGCCGTAGCCTGCAGCGTCGCGTATGAAGTTTGTATAACTTCCGGCGTCTACTGCTGCCGTGTAGCTCTCATCCGTGAAGCCGAGCTTTTTCTCGTAGCTGTTCTGCAGGTTCTTCGGGTTAAGCTGACTCTCTGCGTATAAATTCCCCATAAGGCCAAAAATACCAAAATCGCAAAGGCCGCGCGCCTTATAGAAGTCGTAAAAGCCCTGCTCTAAAGTTCCCCACTTAATTGCCATAACTGTCCTCCTGCTCAAATCGAAAAAGGGCGGCAAGCTGCCGCCCGGTTCTGTGTGTTGTGGCTCTCCTCCGCTCTTACTCCTCGGATTCCTCCACCTCGATGCCGATCTCCGCCTCGGTGTTGGCCGCGTCGGTCAGGCCCTCGCCGATAATGTAGGCTACAACGGAAGCCCCGGCCATAATAAGCGCCGTTACCTGCGTCGCGGTGCTGTCGGTGCCGCCCGTCGCTACGATCATCATGGAAACGAAGGAAGCGACCGCCGTCCAAAGTTTCCGGCTCGTAAGTTTTCTTACCCAGTTAATCTGTTTCATAGTGTTATCCTCCTTTAAGGTTTTATTTTGCGCCGGTGCTGCTCTGCGATCCGGCGCGGTTGTTCTGCGGTGGCTACTTGTGCGCCTCCTGGTTCATGTGTTTCTCAATCTTATCAATGGCCGCCGTCACGGGGCCGTTGCAGCCCTTCTCCTTAAGCCCCTGCAAACAAGCTAAAACTCCGTAGGTCAAAAGGCACATTTCTTCCTTCATGGCTCTTATGTCCTCGTCTTGCTTGTTCTGCCGCTGGTACCAGCGGTAAGCTGAAAAAAGCGCACCCAGTAATGCCGTTCCGGCTCCCAATACGGCGGCCGCTGTTATAATGGTCTGAGCGTCTACATACATCCTGCTCTCCCTCCTTCCTGCAATAAAATAAGCCCTCTCTGCGGCGCGCTGTACGCCGTTTCCTGGGCTTTTTGCCTTTTAGTGTGGAATTGTTAGTCTAAGCCGATTCCGGCCCTTATTTGCGCCGCCTGGTTAATCCTGGCAACGCAGGGAAGGCTCCCGGCCTCCTCGGCGCTTATATGCTGCATAAGAAGTATGAAAAGCTCGTCAATTACGCCAGACTGGATCCGTATAATTGCGTTTTGCTGCTCAACTATCTTAAGCGGGTCTATGTCTCTATTCCCCATAAGCCTCCCCCGTGATCTCCTGGTAGTCGGCCTCGGTGATGGTTCCCTTCTCTACCCGTTCCCCGACCTGCTCCTTCGTAACTCTGCCCGCCGTGTAAAGCCGTTTAAGGCTGCTTACTAAAATACTTGCCATTATAAAAGTCCTCCTTCCATAAGCTGCATCGTGTACTCGTCAATAGCCGCGTTCACGGCCTCCTTCGTCTGGATCTCCTCAATGCTCTTAAGCATCGCGTATTCGTTCTCGGTGATCTCCCGGCTCTCGCATACGTAGTCGGTATATGCTGCCATGCCGTCCCGCTCCTCGTGCTCCTGCTCCGTAATGTTCCGGCGCTGGATATAAAGGTTAGGCGCTACAAGCTGCAGCTCCTCCGGCCGGTGATCGCTTCTTTCCTCTGTCCACTGCTTCATGGTTCTGCCTCCTATCTAATTTTGAAATAATTGCTTTAAGCCTGCTCAAGCGTATTAAGAAAGGTTTTATATAATCCCGGTAGCAATCGTAAGAGTCGGTATGCGTAAACCATCCCATATAGCTTAACATGGCTTTTATGTGTTTCGTAAAGTAGCCGCGCCCGGCTTCCCTGGCCCTGTGCATCTTTTTGGCCAGCCTGGTAGCTGCAAGCATAACGCGCCTCCGGATCGTGGTTCTGTCCCGGAAGAAAAGGAAGCCCATAAAATCAAGGGGCCGCCCTATGGCTTTCCCGTTGCGCTTTACAAAGTGAAACTTGCAGACCTGGTAAGTGTTCTTCAACTTAAGCCGGAAGCGTCGGCCTATAAATTTCCGGATTTCTATTATTGCCTGGTGTAGCTTCTTTTTGTTGTCGTCGAATATGGTCATATCGTCCATGTATCGCTCGTACTTATCAAAGCCCAGGATCTTTGTTATAAAATGGTCTAAAGGTTCAAGTAAATAATTCGCCAGCCACTGGGAAATATAGAAGCCTAAAGGAATACCCTTTTTAAACTCCTGCAGGCAAAGCTGAATAAAGTATAAAAACCACTCATCCTTAATCCGGATCCGAAGCTCCCGCAAAAGAATATTTAAGCGTATGCTGTCGTAAAAATGGCGGATGTCAATCTTCGCAAAGTTGCGGATTCCTTTTCCCTTGCTGAACCAGCGTAAAAGCTGCTTCTTTCCGTAGTGCCCGCCGCGCTTCGGAAAACTCCCGCAAGAAAACGGGTAAGCCGTGGCCATTATAATAGGCTCCAAAACAAGCACTATTATGTGGTGCAGCCATTGCTCGTGTATCTCCGGCATGTATATTTTCCGGCGTTTCCCGTGTTCCTCTATGATCTTCGGTGTGTGCCGTTTGGGCTTAAATGCCAGCTCCGGGTGCTCAACTGGGACGCCCGGCGGTTTCGTGTTCTCAATCATGCGCCGCATCGCTGCGACCTCGTTGTCAAGATCGGCGTCTATCGCCTGTATTTCCTTCCGTTTCGTTTTGCCTTTACGTAAGTTTTTGTATGCCTTCCGGATCGTTTCCTCCTCAAGCATACGGCGATACAAATATTTGTATTGTTTAGCGCCTCCCGGTGGGGCGGCTTCCTCCTCGGCTTTCCGCCATAACTCTTTCCTCCGCATAAACAAACTCCTATAAGAATATTTTTTCTTCTATCCTCTACGGACGGCAGGTGCGACCGCTTTACCGCCCGCCCTGTATCAAGTTAATTTACCACTTACCTCTCCAATAATGGCGGTTAAGACGTGTTTCAACGTCCAGGGGTGTAGGAAGGGGACCGGCTTTAGGTTTATTCTCCGTTGTGGATAGAATAAGGCGGCCCCGATGTTCCAGTTCGCGTTCCCGGCGGTGTTGTTCCAATTACGCGCGCGCGGGCCTCCATTCCGGCCGTTGTTGCAATTACCGAAGCGAAGGGCGACCGCCCCAGGTGACGCCGGTCCTCTCCCCTATTTTATTTACGTTTAATTAAAAGCAAATTTTATCTACTGGGGGAATTGCTACGCACCCCCAGACCCCCTAAGCGGCTACGCCGACAGGTGGTAACAGAAGAATGGCGGCCCCGATGATCCAGTACGCGTTCCCGGCGGTAGAGTTCCAAGTACGCGCGCGCGGGCCCCCACCCCGGCCGTCGGTGCAATTACCGAAGCGAAGGGCGACCGCCGTGATCGTCGTCTGGCTGGCATGTCTGTAAAGGCCGTCGCACCCTCCGGTAGAAGTGGAACCCTTATAAGGGGCCACCGGTATGGAACCATAACCGGGTACGCTCCGGTAAAGGTGGGGATAATTCCACCCGTTACTCTCCGGCCGGTTCTCTACGTTGATCCCGGTATCTGAATAGCCCGCCCCGGTAACGTCGTAAGCGTAGTTTTTACTTACCTTTACCCGGCCGTTTACTACTACTTCGTAGGGATCCCGCATCCACTGCTGGTAGCTGCCCAGGACGATGCTGTGGAAAATCTTATTAAGGGTCTGGCCGTCTGATGTCCCATAAAACTGGCCGCCGCCTACTACGGCGTTCCGCTTTACTCCGTAGGTCGGCTCTAAGCTGGCGTCGTAGCCGCTCATATTTCCGCACCCGTAGGCCGTCTGCAGCTCCGTGGTCTTTGCGAACATCATAAGCAAGTCAATAATTGTTTCTACAATCGGCCCGCCTAAAAACTTCGCCCTGCTGCCGAAGGCGTCTATTGCCGTTTTCTGCGCTGCGGTGGCCTTATTGTAATCCGGCTGTACGCCGGAAATACAGCGCATCTTGTCGCTTACAATGGAACCGTAGAACATGGGCAGCCATACGCCCTCAAGCTCCTTATTATCCGGATCCAGGAAGCCTACGGGCTCGAAGCCGTCCGCCTTCTCAAACCGGAAAAGGACGTAACGGTCGTCGCCTGCCATGTACTCCCGCTTATAAATCTTCATAAGCCAGGAAAAAGCGCCGCCGTTGTAGCTGGTGCTCGCAACGTCTGAGGCGCTGCCGTCCTCTTTCTTCGTGTAGTCGCTCTCATCCAGCCTGTAATCCGGGGTACCGTCGGCCTTTACCATGTAAGGCTTATTCGCCTTAAGGACCGGGAAGTCCGCCCACCCGTTAAGGCTGAACCCTCCGCCCATCGTTACGGTAAGCGGCGCGTAATCCCTGTTTAATCCGATGTACTCGATCCGGCTGCCGGGGGATAAAATATTGTTGTGCTCAATGAAGCCGTAGACCGGCTCCGTAGCAAGCATATTATAAATCTTGTCCAGCGTCTCCTTGTCTGCAATATAAATCTTTTCTCCTGCTGCCATTACTCATCTACCTCCTGTATATAAATTAGCCCGTTATCGATTCCGATCTTGTATTTCTGTTTCGTCGTATCGTCCCGGAGCTTGTTGGCATCCTCCGCCAAAAGGGCGGCGCCCGCGCTGTTAATGGTTACTTCTGCAGAATTATCAACCGTAGCAAAATAATCCTGTACGATCTGCGCCGGGTTGTACCCATTGTACGGCGGCATGAAGTCGCCGTTTTCTCCTGCTGTGACCGTAATGCTGTAAAGCACCTCGGCGCTGTCCGGTTCCCCTGCGGGCTTCGCGTATAAGCCCATCTCGTTAATGTAGTAGCCCTGTTTTACAAGGATTTCCCGCGTTACCGGATCCAGGTTAGTAATAAGGGCCGTTACCTTGACGCTGTAGTCGCTGAAAACATCAATATCCGATAACGGGTAGCTGTTTTTTTGCGACTTGAGTGCGGCTCTGGCCTGCAAGGCTGCCAGCGTCTTTTCCGCTGCGGAGTAGGTTCCGTTTCCGGTGGCGATCCGGGTAAACTGGATCTTAACCTCCCCGGCCTGCGCCCTGGTAAGAAGCCGGGCGCCCGCGTTCGTCATGACCGCGTTGTTAAATGGTTGTGGCATCGTCTGATCCTCCTTCTCTTATAATTGTTTTTGTGTATCTACTATTTAGCGCCAATCCGGCGAAAATAGACTCCTTTGCGGCTTCCGCCTCCTGGGTGTAGCCGTCAATGATGGCGGCCGGTTTTGCCGCTCCTTCTCCTGCGGCCGTCCCGGCGCTTCTGGCCGTGGCCTCTATAGTCCCGCCCTCCTGGATGTAACCATCAATAATTGCGGCTGGTTTCGCCGTTCCTGTGGCCGCTGTGCCTGTTTTAAGGGGCTCGGCGTGTATTCCTTCGCCCTCGAAGCTTAACGCCTCTCTGACGGCCTCCTGGCGTGTCTGGCTGGCCTCCGCTGTGCCTGCATGGACTACGTTGCCGGAAGTCCTGGCCTCCTCGTAACCGTCTATAATTGCAGCAGGCTTATATTCCGGGAAGGCCGTAGCCGCCGCGTGGATCGTCTGGTCTATCTGGCGGCCTACTTCGTAGCCGTCAATGATGGGCGCCGGTCTGTAATGCGGATCCGCGCAGGCTCCGGCAAAAAAGGGCTGCTCTATTGTCCGATGGATCTCTATGGCCTGTATATGGCTTCGGGTGTTCTTTACTCTCCGGATCATGTCCGAAAAGAAAGTAAGCATATCCTCCGTCATAATAGCGTTGGTCTTAATCTTGAACCAGTACGGATCCCCGCCGTACTCGAACCACTCCGCGACCTCCCCCTCGCCGAAAACAATAGCGACCAGCTCCTCAACGGCTGCCGGTGTTCCGGATGTCATATACCAAATTAAGGTATTGCGTACAAGGCCGCGCTTTACGTCGAGCTCCATTGCGTCGCTGTAATATTGCGTTCTCAGCTCTTTTGCCAAAAGGTCTATGACGGGCTCCGGGGCCGTTTCAATATTGCAGTAAACGTAGCAAAGCTGCGTATATTTATATAAAAGCCTGGTTCCTTCCCGGATGGCTGCGCTGAACGCCTGGGCGGCTGGCTCCTGCGTTAAATTGCGGGGGAGAATGTCTGTTATTTGCCCGTCAAAGTATTTAATCATTCTCGATCCCCCCGTATATGATATTTGTATTTGTAACCTTAGCCACCTCTGTATCTGCCAACACCTTAAATACCGGCTGGCGGATATCCGCCCTTTTTATCCCCGCTTTCTTAAGGTAGGCCATAAGCTCGTCGGGGTTTATGTCCCGCCCGATCCCGGTACATTGCCACAGCTCATACTCCTGGACCGCCTGCTGCGCCTGGGCCTGTATCTGTGTAGCGCTGCTCATGTCGCTTGCGTTTATGAAGTAAGTAAAATCTACGCTATAGGTTACAACGTCCGGCGCCGCGACCTCTACCTTGTCCGTAAGCGGCCGCTTGCTTCTCTGCTGCAGGTGTTCTGCCATTCCGGCGATCATGGTCTCGTTTGGGATGCTCCCGTCCTTAAGTATGAAACGTATATCTACTACGCCCGGCGTCGGGGAAGTTGGTAAAACGTCGCCGACCTCCTGGCTGTAGCTTTTCGCGTGGTAAATATAAGCGTCGTCCGGTCCGGCCGTGGAGAAGCTGGAGGGCGCCAGGTAAGTCCGCTCCGCTATGCTCTGATCGGACTCATCCCCGGTTCCTTTTGCCGTCGTCTCAATGTTGGCCACGCTGTCAATGAAGGCGACCGGATCAACTAAGACGGAAAGCTCCCCGGCCATGTAGCCGTTGCCCTGCTCCCCGGCCTCGGTGCAATACATCATCAAAACTATTTCTTTTTCGCCTGCCGGGATTTCCGCGTAGTCTGCCGTTTCAAAATAGACCGCGTAGTCCGCCGTTATCCTGCTCCCGGCCGGGATAGGCGTCGCGGCCTCCCTGGGATCCGCAAGCTTCCAGCGCACTTGTACTTGCGCCTTCTCCGGCTCTTTGGCCGTAACCCTTTTAAGCGCTGCCAGGTTCTTAAGGTAATCTCCGTAAGCGTATTTAAGAAAATTCATCTTGCCTGCCCTGTCTACCTGCTGTAAGCCCTGGTAAATAACCTGCGCTGTGGAAAGCATCATAACGCGGTACGGATCCGCCCTTGCAAGCGTTATCTTTTTCCCGGTGATGGCTTTGTAATTTTCGTAGAAGGCGTTAAGTAAAAGCGCCTGTACCTCCTCCAGCGTTAAATTATCTATAAAGCTTATATCCGGTAATTTGTCTATGCTCTCAAGCATATCCGCCATAAATCTCGCCTCCTATTCTTCTTCGCCTTCCTGATCCTCCTCGTCCGCCTCCTCCTCGTATTCGTCGTCCGGTCCGATCAAGAAAATATTTGTTATTGTTCCGTTTTTGGGATCGCCCTCTATAGTGACCTCCCTAAGCTGCGCCCTCGGCTCGTAGACTGCCAGCTTCTCAATAACGGCCAGGGCCGCCTGGTTCTTTGCTACATCTGCCGGAAGCCCGACAAATTCCTGCGATATGCCGTAGGATCTGTCCCCTGGGCAGGTCCCTTCCGGCGTCTCGATTAATGCCGTAACATTCCGCTTTATCTCCGCTACGAGCCCGGCGCTCAAGTAGTCGAAGCCTACAAACTTTACTATTGACGCCATGCGCTCCTCCTTCCTACTCCGGGTACTCCTCAAGAGTCAGATCTGCGGAAGCTCTTACAAGCTCGCCGCCGTTCCATACCTCATCCCAGGTCTCGCTAATGCTGTTTATGGTCATCCTGTTGCTGCCTACTTTTTTCCCGCCGATAACAAGGTTTTCCGGCGTCCCCTTCCGGACGTGCTTCTCTATAGCCTCTAACGTCTTGCGCGGCTTCACTCCGTGTCTGGCGTCAAGCTTTATAGTAAAGGTCGTTTTTTCTATGTCCGGCCCCAGGAACTGGCGCAGCGGCTTCTTTCCGATCCTGGAATGGCTGGCCCATCGTCCGGATACTTCGCGCTTTATGTTCAGCGGGCTCAATATCCTTTTGTCATTCGTCTCAAAGGTGATAAGCTTTCCAAAATTGCCTATAGCCATCCTTCCCCGCCTCCCTTACCCTAATTTTCGTATAATCTCCGCCAGGGTTATGGTCCCGGCGCTGCAGGTAAATGTTATAGTATCGCCTTTAAGGGTGGCGGCTCCTGCTGCCTCTATGCCTACGGTGTCCCCTACGGCATCTATGTCGGAACCGGTCAAGGATAAATTGTCGCCATGCAGCTCCAGCTTCTTTTCCTCCTCATCGTAGTCCGTGTAGGCTTCCCCCTGCTTCGTCGCGTACTCTTTTCTATATACGCCTTTTCCGCTCCTGCCTGGATCGTTTGCCGCATTCCAGAATGTCCCCATAGCGTAGGCGGCTTCCGTCCCGTTGCTCAAATGTCCGACTAAAACATACTGACCTACCTTCGGCATCTTGTATTCGTCGTTAAAGGTCAATACCGGCAGAGGCTTTGTGACGGATCCGTCGCGGTCTGTATAAACCACGCGGATCATGCCGTTGTCGTAATCAATGTTTGAAACTTTCCCGATCCTCAATTCTGCCATGCTGCCCTCCTATGCTTTTGTTAAGCTTCCTTTCTCGCACCATCCGTATCGGGTGCCGCCCTTGCGCTTGGCCACTCCGTACTGGTACTTATAGTTACTTCCTAAAATTTCCGTAATGTACATTGTCATTCCGCTGCAGTTATTGCTCCGGCCGCCGTTGCCTGCGTAGTAGGCGGGGCCGTTTACTATTACCTTATCCCCGACGGCCAGGGCTCCGGTATCGGCTGCCGGTGTGCTTCCGGATGCGCTGCTGGTGCTTTGCTTCGTCGGCTTAATGGATGAGGAATTGGTAACATTTTTTATTTTGGTCTGAACCTTGTGCAGCTCAAGATCCATAGTGTAGGCGCCCTCGGCTTCTATTTTGTGCGTTACCTTATCAACAAAATATTTTCCGTTTATGTTATAAGCGCCTTTTATCTTAATGCAAACTCCGGCTACTATTTTAAGATTCGCTTTTATTGTCACGCTCATGGTGACTGCCTTCCGGTTCTCTTTGTTTACTCTGGCGCAGGCCTTGATCTGCGCATCCGGTAAGCTGTCGACCTTCTCGGTAATGTTTAGCATCCTGTTTCCGGATCCTACGGTGAGCGTCAGCTCCTCGTCATTGTCTCCTTTGGTGTATTTTATCGTTGCCCCCGTGTAGGTGCCTGTAAGCGTTGTATTGTAGCTCCAGCCGTCTCCGAAGTCGTTTATATGGTAGGTGTAAACAGCCTTTTTTGCTTCGTAGCGGTCTATATCGTAAATAATAATTTTCCCAAAATAGACCTTAATGTAAAGCCCGTAATCCTCGCATAACTTATTCAAAAATTCACAGTCGGTCTGTTTGTTCTGCTCAATGCTGGATATGTTTATCTTGTCCGCGTCGTAATGAAGGCTTAAGCCGTAGCGCTTGGCAATCTTCCGGGCGATTTCCTGTATGGTTACTTTCTCCCAGTTATAGGTCCGCTGCGTTGCCCGGAAAGCCTGGCCCTCCGGTACCGAAACGCCGCCTATATTGCAAATAAGCGTAGGCCCGGAAAAAGAAAGGTCGTCGCAGCAAAATTTTCCGCATGAAAATGCCCGGTCTTTTCCTGCTGCTTCCCAACTGAATACTTTTATTTTGGCGACCATCTTGTCGCCTTTTTTTGGCAGCCACTTGTTTGCCCAGCGTAAATCTCTATTGCAAACCTTAAGGCTTATCGTGTCAGACTCTCCCGTGGCTGCGTCTGTGTAAGAAAAGCCCTCCTCGTACTCTGCCATTACGCCTGCGGTCCGCGTGGCCGCCTTGCCCTTTGGCGTGTAGGTTATATTTACTTTTGCCTTCCTGGGTGTTTCTTTTCCCATGCCGCCCTCCTATTCGTCGTATGGATCGCGCTCGCTGTCCGTGGTCTCTGTCCGCCATGGCGGCAGATCGCCGTCCCGTTCCTCCGGCAAGGCCGGAGTATTAAGGACGGTACCCGCTGAAAAAACAAGAATATCTAAGAAGGCGTAATTACTTTGCATCAAAAAATCGGCGTGTTTCTCCTCGCCGTATACCTGCAGGGCTATGTTGTCCCATGTGTCTCCCTGCTTTGTGGTGTAGGTGGTTTTTCTTGCCATGCTGCTGCCTCCCTTAAAACTTCTTTCTATCGTTTTCCCGCTGCCACTGTTTCATCATCTGGTTAAATTCTGCCTGGCTCATGCGCTCCGCTTCTACTGCATCCTCCTTCGTGGCGCTCCCGTAAAGGTTATAGGTAGGCGAGTAGCTTATGTTTGGCCCGCCTGCTCCTGCAAGCTCCGGCCCTCCGGTTCCGCCGCCTCCTCCGGTTCCTATGCTCTGCAGCCGCTGCAGAAGGGACTCAATAACGCCGCCCCCGCTGCTTTCTTTTATGGCGCTGTCAAGCATGGATTTCATTTTGCTCCACAAAGTATCAAGCGGCAGGACCGCTTCCGCCCCTGCTTCCCCTACGCCCTGGAGCCCGTTGCTGGCCGTGTTTAATACCGTAGGGGATCCGAAGATGCCGCCGAGTGCGTTCCAATTTACCGAAAACTGCGGGACGCTTACGCTTCCGCCGTCTCCGTATGAAACAGAATTTGTTGAAACGCTTATAACCGGGATCCTTGGTTTAGGGATCGTTATGGTCATATTCTCGAAGGCTGATTTAACCGCTTGGGCCGCCGCCTGGGCTTTTGTCTGGACTGTGTTTACCAGGCTGCTCAGCGCGCTGTCTGCTTTGTTTTGCGCTGTGCTCCATCCGGCGTCTAATGCTCCGTTGACGTCGGTGGCCAGGCTGCTTGCCGCCGTTGTAACCGCTCCGGCGTTGTTGGTCATGCCGGTGCTTATTGCTGTAGCTCCTTCCGCTCCTGCGGTCGTGAGCGTCCCTGTAAGTCCTGCCGTATCTACGGCGATCCCGGATGTGTCTAAGGTCATCCCCGCCACGCTCTGGTTCAGGCTGCTCGTTAAAGCTTCGCCTCCGGCCGTTCCTGCTGCCGTCATATTCGTGGTAAGGGCTGCGGTGTCCATGCCCATCACCGAAGTATCAAACGTAAAGCCGCTTAAAGCGTCCGTCATTCCCGTGGTGTAGGCTGTGGCCACTGTGGTACCGGCGGACGTCGCGCCGCTGGTGTCCATATTGCTGAAAGCGTTTGTTGCCATGCTGCTGGCTGCCGTCGTAACCGCTCCGGCGTTGTTCTGTATTCCGGATGCGTAACTGTCTACTACGGCCGCGCTCTGGCTGGAAGTGTCCGGGATGTCAACCTCCCCGCCTGTAAACAGGCTCTTAATAGCGTTCCATAAGCTCTTTCCTGTGCTTATGATCCCATCAATAAGCCCTTTTATAATGTCAATTCCGACCTGCAGCCAGTTTGTTGTGAAAATGGCTTCTATAAGCGCCCCTATAAGCTGCGGTATAGCCGCTATGAGCTGCGGTATGGCCTGTATAAGTCCGGTCGCCAATGTTACAACAATCTGGACCGCTGCCTGCACAATATTGCCCAAATTTGAAATAATACCCTGTATCAAACTTATAATAAGCTGGATCCCGCCTTGTATAAGCATGGGAAGCATCGAAACAATACCGGTTACAAGCTGGGTTATGATCTGGACCGCCATCTGTAGCAATAATGGCAGGTTGCTTATAATGCCCTGCGCCAAACTCAAAATAAGCTGGATTCCCATCTGTAGAAGCTGGGGAAGCATCGAAACAATACCGAGCACCAAATTGCCTATAAGGTTAATCGCCGCCGCTATAAGCTGCGGAGCGTTTGCGCCTAAGCTGCTTACTAAAGTTTGCACCAAAGTAAGCCCGGCCGTTATGATATCGGGCAGCCGCTGCGTTATGCCGCTTACAAGGTTTTCTATAGCCTGCGTTCCGTTCGTAATCAAAGTAGGAAGCTGCGAGGCTATGCTGTTCGCAAGCTGCGTTATAATGTCAATCCCGGCCAGTAATACCTGCGGGATCAAAGTGAAAAGCCCGTTAATAAAAGTCGTCAATACCTGCGCCGCCGTGTCCGCAAGCTGCCCGGCGTTGTCTGCTATGCCTTGGACGAAGCTGCTTATAAGGTCGACGCCCATTGATACTACCTGCGGGGCGTAGCCTGCTATTACGTTTACGGCCTCGGACAAACAATCGCCAACGGCTCCAACCATGCCCGCCATGCCGCCTTCGCTGTACGCCTGACTTAACTCCTCGACCATGCTCGTCCCTAATTGCGTCATTTCCCGCAGCGGGCCGTTTAGGTCTTTGTAAATACTGATCCCCAGGTCGGAAAGCCCGGATTGCAATATTTTTATATCGCCGTCCAAATTGTCAAGCTGTATAGAGTACATATCCTCGCAAGCTCCGGCGCTGTTTTCAATGGCTGCGCTTAACTCATCCCACCTATCGGTGCAATTTGAAAGCATGGCGTTTGCCGCCGTAAGGTCTGTTTTGTTAAACAGCGTAGAAATAATACTGTCTTTCTGCGCTGCTGTCATTCCCTCCATGCCGCTCTGCAAGTCCTTAAATATATCGTTAAGGCCCCGCATATTTCCTTGGGCGTCGTATACGTCTACGCCTAAGCTCTGCAGCGCCTTGGAAGCGTCCCCGGTCGGACTCTGTAGGCTCAAGATCATATTCCGGAGGTGTGTGCCTCCTTCTGCTCCCTTAAGGCCGTTATCTGCAAGAATACCCAGCGCCGTGTTAAGCTCTGTCGTTCCTCCCGCCAGGCCCTTTGCTGTCCCGCCTACGGTAAGTATTGCTTCCCCCAACTGCGCGACGCTCGTGTTCGCCTTGCTGGCTGTCTGTGCCAACTGATCCGCGAAGGTGTTTAAGTTGGCTTCCGTGGCCTCAATCCCCAGGGCGCTCATGCTGTCTGTTACCATGTCGCTGGCGGCTGCCAGGTCCATAGCTCCGGCCCCTGCAAGCTTTAGAACTGTAGGCAGCGCCGTGGCCGCCTCGTCCGCGTTGTACCCTGCAAGGGCTAAATAGTTTAAGGCTTCCGCCGCCTCCGTTGCTGAAAAGGCTGTTGTACGCCCGCACTCCCTGGCGGCCTCCTCAAGTGTGGCCATGTCGGCCGCTCCCTCCGCCGTGGAAGTGTCAAGAAGCATCGTAGCCTGTACCTGGCTCATGGCTGTCTCAAACTCTTTCCCTACGTTTACGGCTGCGGCGCCAATGGCTCCGACTGCTGCTGCAGCGGCGGCTGTGGCGGCTGTTATGGTTTTTGTAAGAGCCTGTATGCCGCTTCCGGCTTTGCCTAAAGCATTCGTAAATGAAGCCTCGACTTTACCCGCTATTTTTATAGCAAGCTCCATTTCCTTGCTGCTACTTGCCATACGCTTCCGCCACCTCCTTCGCTACTTCTGTTAAGTCAAAAATAGACAGGTCCTCGATGGTGTCGAGGCCTGTCCTCAATAAAATTGAAAGTCTTATAGTTAGCTTGCGAAGCTGCCGGCCGTCGGTGGCCTTTAGTCCTCGCCGTAGAAAAAATTTGTTACTTTGTTCTTTACCTTGATCGCCTCTTTCGGCGGCAGCGCCTGGAAGAACTCGACCGGCATCTTGGTGGCCTTGCTTGCGAAAATACAAGCATATTCCAGGCTCATCTCCGGCAATACGTTAATACTTCCGGATTTCTCCATCGTGCGCTGCGCCGCGATCATATCCTTCGCGCTCAAGTCCTCAAGTCCGCTCATGTCGATCTCGGTGTAGGTGTTGTCCTCCCAAACAAACGGCTTGCGGAACTTAATTAAATACTTGTTTTCCTCCTCCGGTTCCGGAGCCGCTGCTGCGGTGATGGCCGGTTCCTGCTTCTCCGTAGCCTGGGTCTGTCCCTTCAGCTCCTGCTCTTTTCCTGCTGCTTCAAATTCTCTCTTATCCATGCTTTACACCTGCTTTCTTACCTTTGCCAAAAGGTCTACATCGTTTACTTTATACACGAAGTTAAGCTTATCAAGCTCAAACTTCTTTTTACCGTTTACCTCAATCAAGATATATATAATCTCGACTTTAACGCTGCTCCCGGTGCCTTCCCCCTGCTTTACCTTGCCGGAAGTGAAGCCCTTGCTTTTGCCCTTAATTACGACCCGGCTCGGCATAAAGTCGGTCGCCATCGTGGACTCCTGCATTGCCTGGGTGCTCATCCTCAAAGTAAGGTTTACGGCGGATCCCTGGTTAAGAAGGCCAAACATATCTTCATTGAGCGTTCTGAAAGGGATCTCAATCTCCGAAGCTCCGAAGTGTCCTAAAAGCGGCTCGTCAATCTCTCCCAGGAAGCCCGGCCCGCTCAGCGTCTCGGTCAATGCCTCAAAGTCCGGCAGGGTGACCTCGTCGGAAAGTCCGACGAGTTTTGTTCCTGTGTTGTATACGTTATAAGCGTTAATTTTCGTAGCTAACATCCTTATTCACCTCCCGTAAATGCTGCTTCCAAAAGATCCGGATCGAACTCCAACACGTCCAGAATGTCCTCCGCCGGTGTCCATGGCGCTAAATGGTGTAAAAACTGCATCTTGCCGCCCATAATGTCGTTTATGGTGTTCTCCTCCTCCCGCCATTCGATGTAGGCTCCGGCGCACTTGCCCTGTGCTGCAAGGGAATTTCCCTTGACGTTTTCGTCGTCTACTATGGCCTCGATCAAGCGCGGGTTGTTGGGATCGTCCACTCTCTGGTGGTAAGTCAAAATAAAGGAATTTCCCCACCAGCTAAAGAAGCGGCGGCAGCAGAGCCATCTATCCTTCGGATCCGTAGAAGTCGGGTAAATGGCTGTATTATTTCCCCAGGTAGTCCATCCGGAGAAATTATTGAACGTGCAAACGCCGAAGCTGTTTACAATGTTCGCCTGCTGCTCGTCTAATACGACCTCGGTCCCGTCCTCAAGGCAAAGGCCGGAAATGCCGACGGCTTTATTGGAAGGGCTAAGGCTCGGCACGTCGTCGTTGCCTGCGTCTACGTATGCAATAAGCGCGGCCTTGATGGCGCTTGCGTGGTAAATCTTTTCCCCGATCTTTACGCATGGCCACTCAACATCCAAATGTTCATTGATAAGGCCGGAAGCCTGCTTTACCTGCAGAACGTCCGTATATTTACGGGCGCCGCTTTCCTCCGTGGTGTCGAGGTCTATTACTGCCTCGCAACTGAAAACGCCATTGATCCCGGTACACTTGGCCGCAATCGCCGCCGCGACGTTCGGCTGCTTACTCCATCCGGGTGAAACAATAAGGCCGGGCGTCATCTGCAGCTTCGGGAATACCTGGCGTATTACTTCCAGGCCCTTCTCCTCGCCGGTGCTTACGTTGTACCCTCCTATGATGTCCGTGTAAGTAATCGCCGAAGGATCTATAACGCTCCCGCTTACGGTAAGCTTCGTAATGCCGGTCGCGTCGACGAGGGTAATAAGCGCCATCCCGTCGTCATCGAAGGTGACTATATAGTCGGTGTCCGCCTCAAGCGTCCGCTCCCCTGTCTTAACCACCAACTTATCCGCAAGGATGCCGAAGGTGTCTATAGTCGCCTGCCCCTCTACTACGCTATACTCCTTTTCCTCAAGCGCTTTTTTGTGCGTCTTGGGATCCAAAACATTAATAATTACAATGGGCGCAATATTCAAAACTCTGAAAGAAGCATCCACCGATTCGCAGATGTTATAGTCTTTGAAATTGTCGCAATACCCAACGGCCGCGCTTGCCTCTGCGAAGCTGTTAGCGATCATGGGTGTGTTCGTGGCGTTGTAAGGATCCTCCGCAAGATTGACCGGTGCTACGCCTACAATTACCTGCAGGCCTGCGGTTCCGTTGCGCGGTACCGTTAAGCTGGTCGGGTTCTCCAGGACTCTCACGCCATGGTTATATACTGCCATTCTGTCTTTCCTCCTCTCTTATTCCTGCTTCGCGCCAATCTTGGCGGAAACGGCGTTATATAAATTATTGATCGCCGTCCCCTGGGTGGCGACGGCTACTCCTGCGGCCGCAAGGTTAGAAACGGGAACCAGCAGGCCTTTAAGTGCCGGTACCTCCTTAAGCTTCTCCTTCAATGCCTCCGGCAGCCCGCCGGTGTAGACGGTGCCATTGATCGCTACGTTCTTAAGGTCCGGCCCTAAATAGGCTACGGCTTCGCCTGCCTTTGCTTCCTTCGTGGCCGATGCTGCTCTGGTCTCCGCCGTAGCTGCTGCGGTTTCCTCTGCTTTTACTGCTGTTTTGCTCATACGTATGGATCCTCCCTTCTGATCTCTAATGTGTTGAAAGTTAAAGCCACTCCTCCGATAAAATACGGGTAGCTTTCCTCCTCCTGCAAAGTCCAGGTTATGGGATGTACTAACTCGTATTTTTGGGCTAATATAGCGTTTTTGGCGAAGCGCTCATAAATTTTTTGGATCATGTTCAATATGTCTTTGTGTCCCTGGTTCTTTAAGTCGTCGTTATAGGCGCCTAAAATTATAAGGACCGTCACTGCCTGGTTCCCGTCTATGGCTTCGATTTTTCCGTCCTCAATACGTACTATCGCATAGGGGTAGGGATCTTCCGCCTTGACCGGATCCGTTGCTCCCAGGCCCTCCTCCAAATACTCCGGAGCTTCTCCCTCCGGCGGCTCCGCCGGTCCCGGTATCGGGAGGGCCTGGGGAAATACATTGATTTCGCTTAGCTCCCCTCCGGGGGTTTTATAGTGAAGGTCCTTAAAAATTGTTTTAAGCTCCTCCACCAGATCATCCTGTAAAAATGTAGCCACCATTTCTTACGCCTCCAATACTTTCCTTACTTGCTTTTCTACGTTCTCCCGCAGGTTTTGCTCTATACTCGGCCGGACTATGCCGTATACGCGCCTTTCGTTGCCCAGCATTTTGGGGATGCTGTTAGAAAATAATACCTTTACCGGAAGCCTGGAAGATCCGCGCCGCTGCGCCACTGATGCGTGTCCGCTTGCGAACTTTGTAACGAAGGCTTTTATATCGCCCTTCTGCAGCCCCTTCATGGAGCCTGCTGCTAATACTTTCGCCTTTGTAATACTGGGCCGCTTGGCTCCGGTTCTGGCCGTTGCCGGGCTGACCTTATAGTCCTTCAGCTCCATCGGCGCGCCGGTCGCTTTTATTGTTGCCTCAAGGCTTCCGGCAGTCGCGTTCTTAATTTTCATTGCTTTGTTGAAACGTCCGCTTTTTACAACGTAGGTTTTTTGTGCTTCCGTTGCCAGGTCCTTCCTGGCCTGCTTGGCCGTCTGGTTGATCGCGTTCTTAAGTACCTTCGAGGCCTCCGATTTCATCCGCCCTAATTTCCGCTCAACCTTGGCCAGCATATTCCGGTCATATTCTATCTGTATCAACTTCTATTCGCCTCCAGGTGTATGCTGTAAAGCCCGTCCTCGTTGGTTGCGTTCGTAACCTTAAAAATACTCCCGTCAACCTTCAAAACGGAGCCAACGGCCGGAAGCGATCCGAAGTCTTTAGCCTTTACGTAAATAAGCGTTTCTTTTACGTAAATTCCGTCCATATTCGACTTCGCTTTTTTGGCCCGCTCTATAAGCTCGTTATTGTCAATCGTGACAAGCATCCGTTTTCCGTTTACCGTGTGGAAGGCTGCGAACTCGTCCGCGTTCATGAAAGTGTTGTCAATGTCGGCGCGCAATATGTCCTTAAAGGTCGGCATCATGCCTGGGACTTCGGGGGCCTCTTGTCCGGTTCTTCAATAACGCCCCGCGCCTTTTTGCTTGGTACCTTCCCGGCCAGGTCGGCTTCCGCTCCGGTGGCAGGCTGCGCGATACCCGTGGCACCGGCCGGGGCTGTTTTCGGCCGCGCTTTGGCAGCCGTCTTTTTCTTCGTTGGTTTTTCTGCGGCGCCGTCGCTCTCATCCTCCCAAACAGCCGAGCCTGCTTCTACCCACGCGGAAGCGTAGGCCGGGTCGGTTTTTGGCAGCTCCTCCCCAGGCTGGTACTGTTTGTTTCCGTGAAGGATGGCGACCTGCGCAATTAAGCGCTTGGCCATCATCCTAAAAGCTTAACCTTTACTGTAGTATCTGCTGCAGCGGCTGCCTCCGTTGCATAACCGGCCGTAATGTCTCCGGCCGTTGCCGTGATCGCTCCGGCTTCGGCATCATAATATACCGTTGCGCCCTCGGTGATGGCTTCGCTTTCCGCCTTGGGCATCTCAAATACTCCGAAAACGTGAAGGCTTCCGGTCTCCCCTACCTCGATAGGGGTACCGGCTACGCCCAGGCGCTTTCCAAATACGACGATCTCGTTCGCCTCGATCTTGGCCTCGGTGCTGTTCGTGAAGTCAATAACTTCTCCGCGCTGCCAGTATTCTGCTTTACTCATGATCTCTTATCCTCCTCTCTTATTCTTCGGACGGGATCTTTACGCCCGGATTCATAACCATGCTGCGGAAGTCTCTTACGGCGATTCCCCAGTCAAGGTAAATATCCCAAACGAAGCCTAAAGTACCCGGCACCTCCATGCGGCGGACGGTCGGCGTCTCCTGGCCGTTTAAGTAGTCTACCTGGATCCCTCTCGCGCCGCTGCCAAACATAAACCACGGGCATACGCCGTCGCCTGCAAGGGCGTTAAGGACGGGATCCTGTACCGTCTTAAGCGGGTAGTTGTACAGCGGGTTAATGTCGTTATTGTTGCTTCCTACGACCTGGGCGCTGTGGAAAATAACGCTCAAGTCAAACTCGTAGCCAATCGGCACCACAATAGTCTGCGGCGTAATGTAGATCGGCTCGTCGAAGTGGTCCTTCTGCTTGCCCATCTTGGTGACCATTGCCTGGATGGAAGCCTGGGAAGGCTTGGAAGCTGTTTTCATAATGTTGCTATGCTTATCGCAGAAAAGCTGCAAGCCGTCAAATACTTTTGCATTCTTGAAAAGAATAGTATAGACCTGCTTGTTAATGGTTTTCTTCGCTGCGGTCGCGTAAAGGCCGGGCACCTCCGTCAAAAAGCCGATATCGTCGTTAATGAACGCCTGGCGCGTCATGCTAAACTGCTTCCCGTAAGTATCAAGCTTACGCTGAGGCAGGAGCTCCGTTCTCGGCTTGTCCGGCTTGATCTCTCCGTTTTCCGGTACGATCAAGAAGTCCCCAACGCCGCCGATCACGTATTCGTGGTCCGCCGTCTGCTTAAAGTCCTTCAGGCTGCCCTTTGTGGTGATGGCCTCGAAGGTCGTAGGTACTGCGTTGTAAAGCTGCACAATGCTCTTTCGGATCGTGCTGTCAAGGATCGCCGGGAAGGCTGCGGAAGGGTTGTAAAACTGGCGGCTTAATTCGCCGTAAAGCTCGTCCGAGCTCATCCTTAAAAGGGTTCCTATGTTCTGGCCTTCTCTGCTCAAGCACTCGATCCCCAGGTCTCTTAAGCTCATAGCTCTAAACTCGTCCGATCCTTCGGTCGGGTTTTCAAGGCGGACTCCTGCGCGGAGCAGAAGGGCGTCGGTTGCTCTCTGCCGGAAAGTGTCGCCCTCGTCCCTGGTGACCTGTACGTTTGCCGGACTTCCTGTCTTTTTCATCCCGTCAAGGATGGCAGCGCGGACCTGGTCTATGGTGGCGCCGGTGCGGATGTGCTCCGCCGGATCTACTTCAAACTCGCGGCAAAGGTCAGAAATGCTCTGTACCCTCTGGCGCTCCTCCGCCACTGCTCTGGTCGCTGCGTCCTCCTGGCCTGCTGCTCCTGCAGGTGCTCCGGTTCCGGCCGTCTGCTGTCCGGCTGCCGCCTGGGACTGCTGGCGCTCCTCCGCTTCGATCTCAAGCGTCAGGGCGTCGATCTCTCTCTGCAAGGCATCAAACTGCGCGCTTTCCTCCGCGGTCAGCTCTCTACCCGCTGCGCCACTTACAAGCGCCTGCTGTGCGGCGATCTTCATGGCTCTCTGCTGTCTCTTGTTCATGGTTTTCTCTACCTCCTATAAAATTTTATTAAGATTTATTTGAAGCTGCCGCTCTCTTAAGGACGGCGCGCGCTTCTGTTTTTGTCCGTCGTTTGCCTCAAATTCCCGGCCTACTCCGACGGTAGGGTCTGCCGGTACTGAAACTATGGATATCTCGAAGGGCTCCCATTTCCTTGCAATATCGCAGGGGCCGGTAAAGCGCCCATCCGCGCTTGTCTTTCCCGGCATGACCTCCTCTATGCTTTCGATCCGGTACCCAACGGAAACGCCTTTAAGGGTCCCGCTTTTAACCTTCTTGTAAATAACCTCCGAGGCCTCGTCGCTGTCAAATTCAACCTCCGCGCTACAGCGGCCGTTTTCAAGCCATGCCCGGTTAATCTTCCCCAGGACCTCGTCGCGCTTATGGTTAAAGAGAAGGACTCCTATTTCGTTAAGGCGGGTAAGATTTACGGCTCCGGGGCCGTGGTCTAAAATCTCAACGCACCAGCCTCTGTCGTATGGCTCCTCGGAAGAAAAAGAAAGAACAAATTTACGCTCATTCCCTTCTCCTTCCAGCGCCTTTATCGTGGCGCCTGCGATCTCCCTTGTAAGTGATTTACTTTCCTGCCCCGGTTTCTTTTCCGGTTTCTCCGGATCCTTCCCCTCCGGCTTGCCCGGATTCTTTCCCTCCGGCTTCTCCTGGGGGTTCTTGTCCTCCGCCGGGGGATTCTTGCCCTGGCTGTCCTTCTGGTCCTCCTGGGGCTCCTGGGCCGCTCTGTGGCGGATCGTCCGGCTCGTTTGTTTCCGGGCTGAGCTCTTTCGCTCCCTTGTCATAAATTACACCTCCTAACTCTATTCCTTGTTCCCTGCCGTACTCTAATACCTCAGCCATATCGTCGACTACGTCCTTCCAATCGCGCCCGCTCTCGGCTGCTGCCTGCTGGAAAGTCTTTTGACCGGTCTGTACGGCGATCTTCATGGCCTGTACTTCTTTAAGCGGGTCTATCCATTTCTTTGGCGCCGCGATCCACTTATGGCTTAAATATTTTTTCTTTTTCTCCGGATCCCAAAAGTCCGGTATATCGAACAGGCCGCAAAGTACGCCGGATATAACGAAGGTTTCGTATACCTCGTCCCGGAACTCGTCGAAGAGCTCCCGGTCCTCTGCGTAGGTCTGCTCGTCCTCTATAATCCCCTGGCGGGCGCTGCTGTAGTTGCTCTGGCTCATGTCGCGGCTGGTTGCCTCGTATGATAAGCCCTGCCCTGCTCCTATAAGCCGCTGCTGCTGCTTCACGAAGCTGGCGGCATCCGTGGCCTGCCCGGTCGGGTTTACCACCTGGATCTCGTCTCCGGCGTTGAGCTCCTTAATCATTCCGGGGGATATGCTTTTCCCCTCGTAGCTTATTTGCGGGCCGCCCTGCTGCTGCACTCCTCGCCCGATCCCGGTCGTCGGTATCGTCTTTTTAATGAATACCGATAAGCAGGCGGCGATCCGCTCCTTTACGCTGACGGCTGTCATAAACTCGTTGGCGTCCCGGATTCTGGTGGCTGTCGGGCTTAAGTCGCTCATCTCTCTTATCTGTGACGGGCGGCGCTTCGTAAATATGAAAATCATATCTTTTGCCGGAACATATACGGGCTGAATATTTGAGAAGCCGTCAAGGCTATATTGCTTTATCCAGTAGCCCATCGGCTTGTTATAGCTGTTATATTCGATCCCGCCGATTACCCGGTTCCCTTTTGTGTGCGGTACCATTGCCGAAGTGTCCAGCTCGTCAACCTCTAAAGCCTGCAAGCGGAAGGGAACTAAGCCGCCGCTTAAATAGCACTTCTTAAAAAGGATCCCTCCGTCTACCCGTTTCCTGGCTACTGCCATCCTGGTCATCTGTGAAAAGCTCTGTGTTTCCGTAACGTCGCAATTTTTACGCTTGCACCATTCCGCCCATGCCGCCTCTATAGTGTCATTTAATTTTTCGTTTGGCGTCTTTGCCTGCAAGGTTACGCCCAGGCCTACAATGTTACGCTTATACGCTCCGATCACGCTGTTGGCCATGTCGCTATTGCGCTCAAGGTCCCGCGCCCTGGCTCTTACCGTGTCCCTGCTGTAGCGGTCTGTTTGCTCCGCGCTCTGGTTATATGCAAGCCAGCCCGCGTTTAGCCGGTCAAAATTTCCGGCGTCGTAGTTTCTCATCTCCTCCAAATTACGCCGCCAGGCCTCCCGCCTGGCTCCGGCTTCCGGAGAAAAGAAGCCGATTACGCTGTCTAAAATATTCCCCACCGGCCTACCTCCCTTCAAAGACTGCGACGTAGCAATCGTCTAAAAGGCCCGGCGCTCCGCTGGCCACCTGTGCCTGCAGGTCTCTCTGCATCTCGTATAGCTTGGCAAGGTCGGCCCGGTTAAGCTGCCGGGATCCGATTTTATAAGACTGGCCGCCTGCAAGTACGTTCGTTATAGCCGCATTTACCTGCTTCAGCATTTCCTGTGGCGTCGGTGTCTGTGTATATGCCATCTCAATTCCTCCTTATCCCTGGATCCATCCTTCGTTCTGCCGGATCCAGTTTTCTTCCGCCGGTGCCTGTTCTGTCTGCCTCGGCGCTTCCTGTGCCTGCTGCTCCTGTATGCTCTGCAGGTGCAACATCCGGACGCCTAACGTATCAGCGGCCGCCATGGCGTAAACTTCGGCATCTAAGTAGTGGTTATCGTTGTGGCTCTCTTTCTGTACCCACTCTTGTCTTATCTTGTTTCCGCTCTTAACATTGATTTTGTGCTCCGCCGTTACCTGGTCCGCGTATTCCTCGTCGCAGCCATGGTATACCATCCAACTCCCGCGACCGTTTGGCTTCCGCATCCTCCCGGCGATCATGTCCTTGTACTTCCCGCCGTCAACTATTATTAGATTCATGCCGTAAGCTTTGGAGCTGTCCTTATTTACGGTACTAATCTTAAAATGGTTCTGCATGGGGTTGCTGGCGCCCTTTACCGGCAGCGCCCACTCTGCGTTTAGTGCGCAAAAGTCGTATGTGCTGTCGGCGTCGTAGCCTGAGTCTATTAAGCAAAGATTTACAACTACGGGAAGGCCGGAAGGCGTCTTAAATTCCATATTCATTACGGCTTCAACCTCCGCGAAGCTGTAAGCCTGGCCGTGTGCTATATTCTGGCTTGTTATATAATCGCCCCAGGCTCTTATGGTCCAATATACGCAGTTTTGCTGAACGTCTACGCCGCCGGTAAGAAGCTTCGCCCACTCCGGTACAACGTAGGCGGGCAGCTCCGTCTGGCGCTCAAGTACAAGCTCTTTACTCGTCTTAAGCTTCGTATCTTCCCAGGGCTCCGCCAGCCAACTGTTTACAAAATTCTGCAGCTTTTCCGGATCGCCCTTCGCGTCCATAAATTTCTTCGCAACTTCCGCGAAGCGTACAAAAGGGCTGTATAAGGTATTAAGCCAGAAACAAACCTTTTTCACGAACTGGGTGCGGCTCTTTACTGTCTCCCAATGGCCGCGCTTTACGGCCCGCTGTTTCTGCTGGTCCGTTATGACGCTTCCGCACTCCTGGCAAACGTAAAAAGCAAACTCGGCGCGATCCGCGTCGCTCAAGCCTTCACTCTCTGGATCATCCTCCAGGGCGTTAAGCTGCTCTCGTATGTTTTCCGCCCCGTAGGCTTCGACCATGTCCTTATCCTTGCCGGGCCACTTAAGGTTATTAAACTTAAGCTCTATAAACTCCCCGCAGTGCGGGCAAGGAATGAAGTAATGCTTTTCGGCGTCGGCGCTCTCTTTGGCTTTCCAAATATGGCCGGTCCGTATGGTCGGCGTGGAAGTCTTAAAAACCTTCCGGCCTCTAAAGGTCTTGTTTCTTTCTTCCGCAAGGCTTACCGGATCCGCTTCCTTTTTGCTGGCGCCTGGGAACTTGTCTACCTCGTCAATAAAAAGATACTTCATGGCGAAGGAAGCAACGCCGACCGGGCTATTACTACCTACGATTTTTACAAACATATCCGAAAAATTAAGCTCAAGCATGGGGCTGTTCGCGTCGTATTTCTTCCGTAGCGGCTCGGATGCCAAAATCATGGGCTGCAGCCGCTTGCTGGATATGCTCTCCGCCATGGTCTCCGTCGGGTAAACCACTTCTGTCGGTGCCGGGTCCTGCTGTATAACGTAGCCGAGCATATTGTTCATGCACTCGGTTCCGCCGACCTGCGTAGGCTTTACAAATATAATTTCCTCGGTTTCGTAGTTTGTGAACTCGTCCATTATTCCCTTAAGGTATGGGGTCCGGTCGTTGTTCCATGGTCCTGGTTCCGCCGAGGTTTTACTGTCAAGGATCCTGTACTTTTCGGCCCACTCGGATACTGTAATACTTTCCGGGGGCTTTAAGTATTCAAGCGCGCCCTTAATGTACTCCTTGCAAGTATATTTCCGCGTCCGGAGCCGTTTGGGTTTAACCACTGTCCTGGCTCTTTTCTGCCTCCGGTTTTTCTATGGCTCCGGCTACGACGAAGGCCTCAAGCATACGCTTGACTTCTCCGTTCATCTCCTTCTCAATCTTCCGGGCCTCCAGCGGATCTACGCTGTCCGTTATCATGCTTACAAGCCGCGCCGGTATGCTCAAGGCGAAGCGCTTAAAAACAATAAAAAATTTCTGGTAATCAAGCGCGACCTCCTCAATGTCTATATATTTCCCAGCCGCAATCTCGCGGCGCATCCGGTGCAGCTCTCCCTGGGATTCTTTTAAGGCGATCTCCGCCTGCAGCTTCTGCTCTTTAAGCTCCGCCTCTTTCTCGGACTTCGCCTTGCCGTATGCTTTATCGCTCAAATACTGGATGTATGCCTGTATCGATCTGACAAGGTCATACCGGCGGCCCTGCCCTGGGACTTCCGTGGTCTTAAGCACTCCCTCCTGTGTGAGCTGCTGAATACGCCGGACCGATACGCCGAAAAACTGTTTTAATATTTCAGGCTTTACGTACTGCGCGCCGCCGACCGATGATGTGTCCTGGGTGCTCTCCCTGGTTTCCTCATCTGCCATAAGCGTCACCTCCTCGTACTCTTACGGCCTTCCTGCCGGTGTACTCCTCCCAACGGTTTATAATGATGTCGCAATACTTCGGGCTTATCTCCATAAGGTATGCAACGCGGCCCAACTGCTCCGCCGCGATCAGCGTGGTCCCGGATCCTCCGAAGAAGTCCGCGACAAGCTCCCCGCGCCTGCTGCTGTTTGTCATAAGGCGGCCAACCAGGGCGACCGGCTTCATGGTCGGATGCATATCGCTCCGCGCCGGTTTCTTCTCAAACTGGACGGAAGTCTTGGCCATAAGCGCTTCCCGGATCTGCTCAATGTATGCGACCAGGTCGTCTTTCTTCATGGCCTTAAAGTCTATATCATCCTCTATGAAAACCGTATCTTGTGACCGGTCGTCTATGAAGTAGTGGCCTGCGCCTTCCTTCCAACCGTAAAGGATCGGCTCATGCCTCCAGTGGTAATCCTGCCGCCCTATGACGAACTGGTTCTTTTCCCAAATAAGAACTTGCCGAAGCTTAAGCCCGGCTTCCTGGAAGGCCTGGCGGAAAGCAAGCCCTTCTGTGTCGGCGTGGAAAACGTAAAAAGCCGCTCCGGCTTTTGCGACGTCGCAATAGTTACCAAAAACCTGCAGAAGAAAATCGTAAAAAGCTTCGTCCTCCATCCGGTCATTGGTAATCTCGTTATTTGTCCGGGTGGTGTTCCTCTTATAGCTGTACTCCAGGGCCTTGTCCTTCGCCTCGTAGTCTACGTTATAGGGCGGGTCTGTGAGTATAAGGTCCGCTTCGCATCCGGCCATAAGGATCCCAACGTCGGAAGCGTCGGCGGCGTCTCCGCACATGAGCCGGTGCTCCCCCATCTGCCAAATGTCGCCGGGCTGGGTGATGGGCTCCTGCTCCTCCGCCTGCTTCTCGGCCTTCTCTATGTCGTACTGGTCATCGTTTGCCTCCTGTGTAAGATCAACTTCCGCGAAAAGCTCCGATAAATCCTGGGTATTAAAACCGGCCGCCATTGTGTCATAACCTGCGCCCTCAAGCTGAATAAGAAGGCCCATAAGGGTATCTTTTTCAAATTCTCCGCTTATCTGGTTAAGCGCAATATTGGCCGCGATCTCGTCGTTCTTATCGGGTAAATTCACTATAATGACCTCGGCCTCCTCGTAGCCTAAGTCAAGCATTACGGTGCGGCGCTGGTGGCCGCCGATGATGGTGCCGTCCTCGTTTATAATAATGGGATCAATATATCCATGCTTTTCAATGCTGGCGGCCAGCTTCTCATACTCCGGGTCGCCTGGCTTGAGCGCCTTGCGCGGGTTATATTCTGCGGGCTTAAGCTCTAACAATTTCCGCTTTTCAAGTCTCATTTTGGTCGCCTCCTTATCTGCTAAGGCCGCCTCGCGTAACGAAACGGCAAATTTTTTTTTGATTTCATGGGGAGAAAAACCGGGCCTTCCTCGCCCCGCATGGCTTATTCGCTTCGGGAAGTACCTTTTAACGCTTCGAGCGCGGCGCGCTGCTCACTTCCGCCCTGTGTCCCTGCCTGCCCTGTCTCTTTGCTCTCTTTGTTGCGACGTCGCAACTATGGAGGGCTCTCTCCGTATGCTTTGCTTACTGTGTATAAGCGCTCTCTATGCGCTGCTATATATACCTCAAGGCCTGCTATGTATAAGGCCTCTCTATGTGCTGTGTGTGCTCGTGCTATGCCTCTATGCTGTGCTCTATGTAATAAACTATAGGCACAATAATAGGGCTGCTTTATACGGTATATATAAAGCGGCCCTGTTTTTTAGGGGTATTATATGGGTATATAGTAGGGGGTGCTGTTTTTTAAGTCCTCCGACGCTACTATAATACCATCTATTATAGTCCAAAACAGTACAAAAAATAAAAAATTTTCGCTTCGCTTACATCCTCCTATATCTCCGCTTCTAAAATTGCCTGTAAAAATGGGCTTAAAAATACGGGGGTATTTTATAGGGCTATAAAAATCGGCTTCATAAAATCGGCTGAAAAATTCGCCCCAAAAATACGGGGTATAAAATGGGGGTGTTATTTTTCGCCTTCGCCCGCCTCGTACTTTTTCAAGATTTCCCTTACCCTCTTAAAAGCAAGCAGCTTTTCAAGGCCTGCGCGGCGAAGGTTAAAAACCTGGCTCCGGCTTACGTCCATCTTTTCGGCTACGTCCTCCCAGGTGCATCCGTCTATGTAGTAAAGCTCAAGGGCTTCGCGCTCGTCGCTCTGCTTGTCTAAGTAGTCCATAATATCCATTATTTTCAAAAGGTCTTTCGTGGCTTCGTCCGCCTGCTCGTAGATCTTGAGCTCGCAGTCTGCGGTGCGGAAAGTAAAGCTTGCGCTCCCTTCGCTGATCTGATTCGTCGGCGCCTCAATCGGGGAATAGCCGACGGCCTTTATGGGGTTTTTCATATCCTCCCGGATCTCCATCAGCCTTTGCTCAAGGATGGCTTTTCTCCGCTTCGCCTTCCTGTACTGGCTTAAAAAGTTGCTTAAAATTTCTATTTCTTCATTGTGCTGCGCCTCCTTCGCGCTTATTTTTCGTTTTCTGCTCTGGCCCATCGTTAAATACCTCCCTTAAATTATTCTTCCGGATTTTTGCGCTCCGCAAGGTAGAAAATTTTTCCCCTTCGCATCTGCAGCCGGTAAAGCGTCCGCTTTTCGTCGTCCCAGTCGTATATGGAGACCTGGCGCTTCTCAAGCTGCCCTAAAAGGTTATTGATTCCGGCTACGATCTGCGGAATGGGTAAATTGTCCACTACGCTCTGCGCGTTGCTTGCGGTGATGCCGGTGTCCGCCTTCGTGGCGGCTATGCTGGCTCTGTTATGCTTTGGCTTCGCCTTCGGCATCTGTATTAGGTTTCTTCTTTGTGCTCGGTTCATGGCGCTCCTCCTTCTTTCTCCGGCGCTTTTCCTGGCGCCTTATGCTGGCTATGGCCTGGGCGGCCGTCGGGTCGCTGTAGCCTTCTTTATTTTTCAATCCTGGCCGCCTCCTCCTTCGCTTCTCATAATTTTTATGGATCCATGCCTTATTCCGTAGGAAAGTTCCTCTAAAAGCTCAATATCTGAAAGTATGCGGCCATCTCCCTGTTCGATCTTGACCTGCAGGTCGTCCAGGCCGTGGCCGTCCTCCGGATTCTTCGCTAAAGAAAAATCGCACTCCAGCGCCTCAATCATCCCGGCGTATTTTGCCGTTTGGTCCTCTGCCTGGGCATTCCAAAGCGCCGCCCGGATCAGCTCAAGGTCGGAAGCGTGAAGGGTGAGGGCGCAAATTTCGTTTATCTCCTCCAGCCTCTCATCTAAACTTTCTATAAGCTCCTGCTCTCTGCTCATCTGCCGATCTCCTCCTTCAATATTTTCGTAACCTCGGCCGGGTAGGTAACAACGAAGGCCCGGCCGCCTGCCTGCTTAATCTGCTTTATGGTCTGCTCCTGAATCTTGCTTAACACTCCGATCAATGGCCGCTTTACCTCGAAGCCGTAATAACGGCCGTTTATAACGGCGCATACGTCCGGGATCCCCTGGCGGCTATACGCTCCGGCTGCTGCCTTCCAAACGAAGGCGGAAGGCAGCAGCTCCCTTATGTGCTTTATGATCTTATCCTGGTAATAGCTTTCTTTTGGCAGGCGCTCCCGGATGTACTTTTTCGCCTTCTCCGTTGTCATCTTTGGATCGCAATCCTTAAGGGCTGCTATGGCCTCCGCCTCCGTCTTAAAGTCCTCCAGCGCTATCTTGTCCGCCATGGCTTTTTGCCGCCTCCTTCCGGGTTGTACTTGTCGTAAATGGGCTCCAGCTTCTTCAACATCTCCATAGTCGCTCCGGCTATGACGAGCTTATCCTGTACCTCTAAACTGTTTTTATTTACTCTCTGTACCCAGGCATTAATTGCCTGCATCTTTTGGTCTGTCATGGTTACTTTCCTCACTTTCTTCTTTTTCTCTCTGCTCCTGAGCTACGGTCGCCATCTGTGCAAATAATAGCTCTAAAGGGTTTACGCTTTGCTGCTTCGGCATATTCAAGTCAATTACCATAATAACGGCCGTTGCTATCTGTGCCGCGAGATTCGGATTTCTCACTTCCTTCAAAGCAATATTGTAAGAATGAATATACGCCGCAGTGAGCGTTTCTGTTTTCTGTTTAATATCCACTTTATTCCTCCTTATCTTCTCCCGGTTTCTCAAATATCGCCTCTATGCTCTGCTTAATCTCCTCAAGCTTTTTCGGACCGATCCCCTTCGTGGATCCTATCGCCTTGTATATAGCCGTAAGGTCAATCCCCGGAACGCTGGCCCGGCCGTCCTCGTAGCCGCTTTTGTAAATATCCGTACAAAAGCTTTCCATCTGCTGGTGGTCGAAGGCCTTTATACTCTTATAGCGCGCCCTCGTGATTATGTAGTTGTAATTATTGCTTTTCTTCTTTGCCATACTGCGGTACCTCCTCTAATTCTCCGTTATATTCCCATAAGCGTTGCTCCCCTGCTGCCGGTATCGGTTTCTTAAATAGCACCGGCTGCTCAAGCCTCCAGGCGTAGCGGCCGACCGTGAAGTCTCCGTAAGCGAACTCCTCCGGGCAAAGATCCCTTGTAAAATCGTGGTAGGCCTGGTCTATCAGCTTGCAATCCGTTAAAATTGCCGCGCCGATTATGGCTCCGGTGGGGAAACGCTCAAACCGGTTAAACGCCTCATACAATCCGAAGGAAAGTAAAACTTTCTCCCATGCTTCATCCGTCATGGCGCTTATGCCGAAAAGCGGATCTTTCTTTGCTGCGTGGATCAATATCGGTCCCCGGTACTTTGTCGCCCAGCCCCTGGTTTCGTCGTGCTTCTTTCCCTCCGCTAAAAGCTGCGCCCAGGGCTGCCATACTGTAATAGCCTTCAATCTTCCCCGCCTCCTTCTATCGCCTCAGCCTCCTGGAAGTCGCAGCCCTCAGCCGGTTCCTGCTTCTCCGGTTCCCTGGCCGGTGCGCTTTCTTTGTTGCCGTTCTCGTCCTCCATCAATACGCTTGCTTCCTGGTCTGCTTCGTGAAGTGCAAGTATAAGCGGGTATTTTGCCATTGCCTGGGTGAGCTGCAGGTGGTTCTGCGGCGCCTCTGAAAATCCCATGTGCCAGCGTATGGCGAAGCGCTCCGGACCTGTAAGCCTCATAAACTGCTCTATCATCATTACGCTCTTTTCCCCGTGGCCGTATGGGACCTTATCGTCTACAACATAGACCGGTACCTGCTCCCAAATGAAGGCGCCGCCGTTATCCTTCTTTACCTGCCAGCGTTCCGCCGCTGCGACCTTCTCCGGATCGTAGGTCTTTTGGTTCTTATAGTCGACCTTGTAAAAGTGCGTTTTGCATAAATCGTGAAGAAGCGGGCAAATAATAAGGGCGTCGGATCCGGCTACTTCAAGTATGCCGCCCCAGGTGGCGTTTTCCTTCTTGCGCTGTAAGCTGTCGTATACGTTGAGGCTGTGCTGCAGCAGGCCGCCCTCGGTGCTCAAGTGAAAACGGGTAGAAGCTGGCGCCGTGTAAAAGTCGCTTTTCCGGATGTAGTCCATCAAGGCATCCTTGCCCTCCCTGGTGACCTGGCTCATCAATTCCTCAAATCTTTTAATGTTGCTCGTGCTGTTCATGGTTATCCTCCTTTTTTGTGTCTGGCTTATCGCCTTTTATGAAAATCAATATTGCATCCCCTGGCGGCTTCTCTCTGGTTATCCACTCGCCGCTTTCTTCGCTCCAGAACTTGTCCACCAAATCGTTATAAATTAGCGGCGTTTCCGGATCCTCGGTCCAACACGGCCCGGCTGCATAAAGGCAGGTTTTCTGGTGGAAAATCTTAAGAAGCTCCTCCCGGTATTTCTGGTTTATTTCTTCTGCAATCTTCCGGGCCTCCTCTATGCTGTAATGCTTATAAAGGGCTGTACCGATCTTTTTTGCGTAGCCGCCCGCCTCGTAAAGTCCGTTAAATGCTTCTGTAATCTCCTTCGCGTACTCCGCCTTTATCTTGCAATCCTCCAACCATTCCGGCCTTCTCGTTGCTATCGGCCTAATAAGCGCTATGGCCTCCTCCTTAATTTGCCCGGTCAGCTTTTCGTAGCCTGCTTTATATTTTGTTTTGAGAACGTCAAGAGGTACTTTCTCTTTGTTTAGCTTCAATTTTGCAAGTAATGCCTCTATATTTTTCGCTTTTTCCAACCTCTGCACCTCCTAACAACTTTTTATTTCCTAACACCTTCTAAAATTCTTAGTTGTGTGGTAAAAAACCCTTATTTTATGCGGCTTGCAGGCCATTCCTAACACCTAACAACTAATTTCTGCAAATATACCGTGTTATTTTAGAAAAAGGTCAGGATATTCTCGCCAATTTCCAAAATATAATACCTATGAAATAGGTGTAAGAGTTGTTAGGTTATTATATAAGGGGCCTCAAACCCGCATAAATACGGGATTTTTTACCTAACATCTAACCTAACACCTAACCTAACACCTATTTTTTAGGTGACAGGAAAAAATTGCAGCGCGCCCTTGCTTTTCGTTTTCTCAAAATGGAAGATCAAGCGTTTCCTGTGTTGCTTCTTCAAAGGGTGTTTTCATTCCTTCCGGTATCGGCTGGAAGCCGTCGCCGCCGGTTACTCCGGCCGCCTCCGCTGCCTCGTCCTCGTCTAAGGCATCCACCTGTTTGGCAAAGCGGCCTATATCGAACTCGGTAAAACGGCAGGTGCGGTTGTCAAACCATTTTGTAACGCTGTAAACCTTTCCGCCTCCGGCCTTTGGAGAACTTGTTATTATGCCTTGATCCGCTAAGTATTTAAGCGTTTTCCGTGGGCTGTAGCCTGCTTTTGTCAGTGCTTGGTTAAGTAGTGAAGGGAATATATAGGCCTTCTTTCCGTCATGGCTCAAGGTACCCAGGCACGTCCCGATGGCTCTGTCTCCAAACTGGGCGCGATTGCTCAATATCCAATCAACTATAAATTGTGTCGCGTGTTCGTTGACGTCTCCGGATCCGGCCGCCTGCTGCTCTCTTATAATGGTTTCCGCCATCTTTACGGCCCGCTCCCATGCCTTTGGCGCAATCTTAAGCGGAAGCTTCGCCCCTGGCGCGTCTATCGCCTCCGGATCCGGTTCAAATATCCAGCCTTCCACCAATGCGTCCGCAAGGGCGACGGCGCTTATACCGGCTATATGGGCGCCGTTTGTGCCGTCCGCAATCTTGTAAACCTCCTCGACCATTCTGGCGTATTCGTCCCGGATGCTCTGCTCGTCCGTCTGCAGGATCCTCCGTATGAACTCCGGCCCGGCCCATCCGCAGTGCTGCGGCGCCTGCTGGTGCATAAGGCTTGCGGACTTCTCATCGTCAAAAGGTCCGCCGTATATCTCAAGGACGCGGGTGCTCACGCCCGTCTGTGTCGTGTCCGTACTTAAAGGCTCCTCGCCGGTGGCGATGGCTACGGTCCGCCAGGTATTAAGTGCCTGTAAGCCGCCGCCCTTGCTTCCCCTGGCACGCCCTGTGCCGCTGGCAATCATGTAAACAATCTTTTCCAGGGCCTCCTGCTTCTGGCCTGCAAGCTGCCGCTCGTCTATGCCCATCGGCAAATCGTTATAAAATCCCGCCATTCTCTCCAGTGCGACCTGGGTGGCGTTAAAGTTTACCATCAAGCGGTCCGGGTCTCCCCAGGCCGATAATGCTGCTTTAAGGGCGGCGGTCTTTCCTCCCTTGGATCCGCCCCAGTTATATACAAAAAATATACGCTGCTGTAAAATTCTAAGCAGCGGCGCCGTGAAGCTGGCCGCCAATATGAAGCGGAACTTATCGCGCTCCCGGTGCGGCTGCATCAGCGCTTTCCAATCGTCAAAGGTTCCGCTATAGTGGTAAGCTGCAGCCCATCCCCTCAAGCTCGGCTCTATGTCCAGGATTATGTCGTCCCCGTGTCCCGGAAGGAACCGGCCGCGCGTCTGCCAGCCCATGGTGCTGGTGCTGTCTGCCCTCTCTATGATGTCTATGTTCTCAGCCTCCAATGCCTCAAGGAAGCGCACTACCTGCTTCGCGTTCTCGCTGGTGATCGTGCATCCTAAGTCGGAAAGCGCCGTAATACTCCGGGCCGTAAAAATCGTAGAGCGTGGGAATATGGCTTTATGCCAGGCTCCGTCTCTCTTAAAGGCGATCTCCATCTTCTCCTCGCCGGTCTCCATGCTCTTTAGGCGCTGCGTTAATATAATCGGCGTCCGGCATACCATAACGGGAAGGCTTGTTTTTTCGTCTATGCGGCGGATCCCGCCCTCTGAATAGATCCAGCCTTCCGGCTGCCGAAGGTTTACCGGTGCGCCCTTTACGGCTTCCGGTACTGTCTCCGATATGTCGTCAAGGTCCAGCTTCTTGGCTCCTTTGATAGCTGCGTTCAATAAGTCTTTGACTTCCTTTTCCCCGTCCTCGCTGCCTCCTTTTTCAAGGAATAGTGCGGAAGGATCCTTTACTCCGTAGCCCTTGCAGCTCCAGGCGTAAACCTCGCCTATAAATTCCTCCTCGCGTAATACTTTAGTAACTTTCTGTAAAAATGTTTCTCCGCCCTTGTCCGGCTCTACGTGTACGAAAAGTTTTAGATCCTGCAGCTTCGGCACCATCTTCGGCCGGAAGTTTGCCGCTCCCGGAACTCCCAGCGCCGGAAAGCCTAAATACCATAATGTTTGGGTGTCGCTCTCGCCCTCCACTAATATTGCCCAGCCGCTTTTCCGGATCTCCGGCAGCCTCCAGTCTCCGTATAAAATCAGCTTCCCGGAACTGCCCCAGCTCCATCTAAACTCTTTATTTGCGTAACGCTTGCGGAAAATATGATCTGTTTTCTCCTCGTTAAAATAGGGCAGCTTAAGGAATGTCTTTTTGTCTCTGTCTTTCCCGTTGGAAGCTCCACAGGTATTCTTTAAGAAGTCAACCGGAAGCCGCTTATTAAAGGCGTACTCCTCCAGCGTGTAGGACTCCTGGCTCGGCGTTTTCTTTTTTGCTGGCGGCTGCTCCGGCTCGGATGCCACTCCATATTTCTCAAGAATGGCCTTGTATGCTTCCTTTGTGTCGGTTCCGTATGTCTCCGCATAGAAGTCTACAAAGTTTCCCCCGCGCCCTTCTGCGAAGCAGTACCACTGGCCGGTCTTTAAGTTGGCCGTGAAGCTCTCCTTTTTGTCGTCATGGAACGGGCAAACGCCGACCAACTGATCCCCGGTGATTTTATGCTTTTTTATGTAGCCGGTATACTCCGCCTTATAGTCGACCACCTGGTCTATGTTGATCTCTGGCTGTACCATCCGTTTCCCTTCCTTCAATAAGTTTTTTCGCCTGCGCTTTGCTTATGGCCACAAGCCAGCCCTGTTTCCCCGTCCCGGTCAAGTGTTCAATTTCTCTGCGCATCCCGGAACTTATAACGCCGCCTACAATAACAAGTAAAAAGCTGTCGCATTCGTCAAGGTCCTTTATGGCTAAGTCAAGGCCCAGGCGCCGCTCCTTCGGATCGTCATCGTCTATAAACTGTGTATAAAATAAATGCGGCGCGACCGGCCTCTTTCCTGCCTTTGCAATCTGTCTGCAGAAATACTTTGCAACCTCTTTATTAAAGCGGCGCTCGTGCCATGTCTTTGCTGAATACCGGGAAATAATATATACTTTTTCCATCTGCCCTACCTCCTAAGAATAATAGCGGGAAGCTGGGCCGAAGCTCCGGCCTCCCGCAAGAAAAACTTAATTAAAGGGCAGATCCGCGTCCTGGCCTTCGGGAATGTTCATAAAGCCTGCTTCATCTACCTTCGGCGGCGCCGTGGCCTCCTCGGTGCTCTTGGTGCTGTAGTCCCCGCTGTCGATCTCAATCGTTCTATAGGTATTCTTTACCACGTCCCTCATGGCCTTGGTCTGCTGCGCCTGCTCCGGCGTCAATTTGTCAACGAAGGCGAAGGCGGCCCGGCTGTAGACGATGCCGTCTTTGCTCTTTTCCTTCTTAAGCGTGATCTTTGTCAATACCTGCCAGCACCGGAAGCCCTTAAGTATAACGCGCTTCCCGATGTAGTCCCTCATATATTTAAGGCTGGTAGGCGGCAGGGAAAGAATAAGCGGCACCGGGTTATCCTCCCGGAGAATATATACGCGGTGTACGTTCTTACAAGCCTTCCCGGCGTTGTCGGATCCAAACTGGTTATAAGGGCAGGTGGCGCAGTTCTTAATCTCGCCGGTGATGCGGTCCACGCCCTGTTTCCCGTCGAAGCTGCTGCAGTCCGGCTGTTCGTTGCCGCCTGCGAACTTATTCGCCCAGTATGCATTGACCGGTCCGTGGTCCAAAATAACGCCGATCAGCTCCTGGGCGGTCTCGGTGTCGTCCTCCTCCTCTCCCGGTATCTCGAAGGCAAGGCCGCCGCCGGAAGGGATCTTTACCCGGTCAAAGGGAATAGTGCCGAGGCCGTCCATCTCCTCCGCTACTGCTTCAGCCAGATCTCCGGTAAGCGTAACAAGGTTAAAATCTGCCGCCTTTACTGCGAGCTCGTTCTTTTTTGCCATAATAGTGTTCCTCCTTTTTTATTCTGCTGCCGGTGCCAGCGTGTCCTGGTCGGCGTGGTCTGCTGCGTCTGCTCCTGCTTCCTTTGCCACTACGCCATCGATCTCAACATCGAAGGCCTTAACCTTATAGCAAAAGTCAATAGAAGATATGCGGTACTTGATGGGCTCCTGCCCGGCCACCAGGGGCTTGGTTACAAAATAACTGTTCTTATCAAGCTCAATGAACCGGCAGACAATGTCCTGCCCCTTTATGCAAATAACAATAAGGTCATCCCGCTTAATTTTCTTCCCGTCGGTGGTGGTGATCTCCACGTTCTTAATCTCTCTTACGCTTATACCTGCCATTTACTCCCCATCCTCCTCTCTGCCTGTCTCGTCGCCTTCCGCGTCCTCTGCGTCCTCCGCTTCCATGTACTCCTCCAGGGGCGTCCTCGGTTCCGCGTAGTAAAGGTCCGCAAGGATCCGGGAAGCCTGGGCGGCCATCAATATACCTTCCTGCGCCAGCTCCATGGCGGCGTTGTAAATAGTGCCTGCGACCTGGGTGGCTTCGCCGTCCGCGTCTAAAAGCTTCAGAAAGTCATCCATCTGGCCCTTAAGCGCCTTTTCTTTGCTGCAAACCTTCACAAACTGCTGCGCGGCGATCCCGTAGGCCTCCTGCTTGCTTTCTACGTTCTTTAAGGGGCGCCCGTTGTCCTCCAGGTCTTTCCGCATCTGGTCACCTGCGAACTTTGTAACGGCGATCAAATTCTCCTTTAAGCTCCGCTCATAATCCAGCCTTAAATCAAGCTCAAGTTGTCCCATTCTGCTTATTCCTCCTTTTTCTGCTTCGCCTTTTTGGCTGTTTTATTTGTTTCCTTGCGCTTTTGAACGTCGTAGAACTGATAAACGCTTATATAGTCCTCGTATTCCTCCGGCAGCGTTCCGTCGTTCTCCTCGGCCACCTGCGCCATGGTGCCGTTCAATGTCTGCGCGTTTACGGTGCGCTTAATAATATCGCCGAGGCCGTTTTCCTCCAAAAGCTCAAAGAAGGCCTCCTCGTCCGCGTCTCCCTTTTTGTTATACTTGGTCTTGTCCTGCAGGCTGTATAAGAAGCCGTTGCGGCTGATCTTCGGCATCTCGGCGTCGATCATGGCCTGGGATAACTCTTTCAGGGCCTCCTCTATGGCCTTATTGTTTTCCGTCGTGGCTTCCTTCAGCTCGTCCTTCCGGTCTAAAAGCTCTTTGTACCGGTCAATCATTGCTACAATTTCCATGTTATTCCTCGCTTTCCGCAGCTCCTTCCTGGGTAAGCTGCTTTATATATTTTCCTACTGTTATCGGGTGCAGGTGCATCTCGTCGGCAATTTTCGCGTTGCTCCATCCCGCTTTATGAAGCGCCATTATTTTCCCGGTGTCTATTTGCTTCCTGCCCTTTCGCCCATCGGGGGGGGTATTTCTTCCGGTGTCGTCCGGCTCATCTCTGGCCTTGTTCTCTGCAACCTCCGGCGGCCTCTCCTGCTGCTCGTCGATAACAAAACAACAATTTTTAAGCAAGTCCGAAAATAAAGAAAATTCGTATGTCCCGTCCGGGTGCTGCGGCTTCCTTCCCGTCCTTTTATTGCTCCGGTATGCCTCAGACTCAAGCTTAAATACTTTAACTTCCTTCCCTTCAAGCGTGGCCTGCAGCGCTTCCTTTTGCGTAATCTCTTTAAGCATCCCTCTTTCCTCCTTCCTGTTTTGTAATAATAAAGGCCAGTTTACCGTCAATAACTGCAAGCGCCACCTCCACCGGCTCGTCCGGCGCGAAGCCTGCGGCTTCCCGGAAGTCTCCCGGAAGAATTAAGCGGCCTTTGCCGTCCAGCTTCCTGGTTACTTTTATAGCCTCCATCAAAAATACTGCCTCCAATCGTCAACGACCGTTTTTGCCAGGTCCTCTTTCTTGGCCAGCGCCTTAAGGATCGTTTCGTCTATGCTGTGCTCAACTACTAAATGGATGTAGGTGCAGCGGTTCCGCTGCCCGATTCTGTGAATACGGGCCAGGCTCTGGCTGTATGCTGCGTAATTGAAATTTACGCTATAATACACGCAGGTGTCGGCCGCCGTTAAAGTAATACCCAGGCCCGCCGTGTCAATCTGTGCAAGAAAAACCTTTACTTCCGGATCCGTCTGGAACTGCTTTACAATGTCGCCCCGGTCATTTATCTTTATATCTCCGTAAATGCTGGCGTAGCGGATCCGCTTTTTCTCCAGGCTCTTGCTTATCAAGTCTATCTCCGGCCGGAACCGGCAGAAAATAACAAGCTTCTTTCCGGCGCTTATGACGTAATCGTCTAAAATATCCTCAAGGGCGTTTATTTTTCCCTTAAATACAAATTCCGGCTTGAGTCCCTCGTCGGCCTGTATAAAGCCCCCTGTAAACTGCTGCAGCCTAAGAAGCTTCGTAAGTACCGTCGGGGCCGTAATCTGCCCGCCCTTCTCCAGCTCTGCGAAGCTGTCCCGCTTGATCCGGTTATAGAGCTCCTTGTCCTTCCCCTCAAGCGTTATATACTGGGTAAGAAAAGTTTGCTCCGGTAAGTCCAGGGCCTCCTCTTTGGTAACGCGGTAAGCTATGCTATGCTCCTTCTGGATCAGCTTGTCTAAGTCCTTATACCCTACAATCTGCCGCCGGTCGAAGCCGCCCATAATGGCGTAGCGGTTGCGGAAGGCGTAAAAGTTGCTTCCGAAGACCGAAGGGTCTAAAAATCTGTACTGGCTGTAAAGGTCTATCGCGTTATTCTGGATCGGCGTCCCGGAAAGTATAAGCTTATACTTTGCTATGTCTCCGAGCTCGTGCATGGCTTTACTCTGCTTCGCGCTTGGCTCTTTGATCCGCTGGCTCTCGTCGCAGATTATCATGTCCGGCTGCCAATCAAGAAGGGCCTCAAAAAGTCCCTCTCTCCAGGTGCTTTCGTAGTTAATTACTGCGACAAGAAGCGCCTTAAACGGGAAGGCTGCCAGACCTCGAAGCGTGGCGAGCCGCTTTTGCTTATCCCCCAAAAGGACGGCCACGTTGTACTTAAAGCCCGCGTACTCATCAAACTCTTTCGGCCATACGCTGCAAACCGAAGTAGGCGCTACGATCAATACCTTTTTAATGGCTCCCATCTCGTATGCCGCGCCCATCGTCGCTATCGCCGTTAATGTTTTTCCGCAGCCCATCTCGAAAAGGAAGCCGAAGCCTTTTCCCTGGGCGGCGGTCTTTTTGCCTGCTGCCATATCATTCCTCCTACCTGCTAAATACTGCCTTCATCAAATTCTCAATAGCCGCGCCGAGCTCCTTTTCTTTCTGCTCCTGCGTCGCGCCTTGAGACAAGGCTTTGCTTTTTGCCTCTAAGATCGCGCTTATGGCGTGAAGGTTAAAGGCGGCCATCATGGGGCTGCCATTCTGCCGCGTCTCAATGAAGGACGCCAGCAGGCTCCCTATGGTCTCCGCAAAAATCGGCTCCGGGATGTCCTTGCCTATAAAAACCTCCTGCGCTTCAATTATCCGCGCTTTACCTGCCAAAAACTCCGCGCCCCTGTCAATCGTGAAGCAGAGTACCGTATCGGCCGCGATCTCCTTCCTGTGTCCGTCCGGGTGCTCAATGGTTACTTTTGTTTTGCTCGTCATGCTTATATCTCCTTTTTTGGTTTTATCTATATCAAGGCTCAAGGCCTCAATAGCTGCTGTAAGGGCTTCCGCATCGTCCCGCCAGACGTCCTCCGGATCGTCCTTGTCGATCATGCTCTGGCAGTGTTCCAGAAGGCCCTCCAACTGTTTAATAACTTCCAATCTGTCCACGCTTTGCCTCCTCAATAATCAACACCTATATAATCAAGCACTTTAGCCCAGCCGTATTTCTCGCCTGTTTCTTCGTCTATGCAACACTCATACATCCAAAAATTCCATTCTTTCGGGTGCTGCTCTTTTAATAAGTCAAATCTATGTGGACGCTTTTCAAGGTGGATTCCGAAGCCGCACATACTGCAACCGGTCCTTTGTGCTTTTGTCGTGTAAAGCGTTCCATCTTCTTTTCTCTCAATAGCTCCGTAGATCTCCGGTACTGGTACTTTTAAATCAAGGGCAAGCTGCAATAAATCCTGTCTGCTGAAAATCGCAAACGGGCAGGATCTGGTTGTTGACTTCCCAAAATAATTACAGCCGTTAATCCTAAGACTTTTTGCTCTCCTGCCACCTTCGGAAGCCATTAAGCCTAAATACGGAACGCTGTTATGTTCCTTCGCCCAATCGTCGCACGGCTTCTCCTTCAAGTAATAGCAACACTTGGAAGATACTTTAAACGGCGGAACCTGGTAATTTGTCCCCTCCACCTCGTTTGCGTAACCTCCGAACTTTTCAAGCCATTTCTGCGACATCTTCATCCTGCTGTTCTTTTGGAAGCCTCCGTATTCTCCGGTTTCTCCCGTTATAATTGCATGGCGGACAGTCTTGTTTTTCTCCGTCGGATTCGCCAGGGTTTCAATTTTTCCGGCTATTTCTTTTGAAAGAACCGGAAAGCCAAACTCTTGTAAAATCTGCTGCTTGCTCCATCTGTGTTCCATGCCGTTATCGTCCGTATACTGAACCGAAGACTTTAAACGCTCAATCCCTAATTCCTTATGAATTTTCTGTATACTCTGATCCTCCAAAAAAGAAACGCTAATCCTGGGGCATCAATATGTATGCTTTTCAAAAAAAGAAATAATGTAATGCTGTCCAGCCCTCCTACGGAAACATGGTAATTCAATCCCCGTTTATAACATTCCTCTGCAAATTCGTTTGCGCGTATAGTTGCGTATTTTACTTTAAAATCGTATGGCTGTTTTTCTTTTACCATAAAGCTGGCAATCTTCTGTTTTGCGTCAATACGCTCCATGCGCTGTAAGACGTTTTCACTCATCTCTATTCCTCCTCTCTGGGCGGCGCAATCAATCCGAAGGCGATAAGCGCCATATTTGCGCCGCGCGTCTGGTGCTGATAAAGCGGAAGCTTTACGGGGTACTTGTAAAGCGGCTCCGGCTTTTCCTTCATCC
>JAMPIG010000024.1 GCA_023662875.1 Roseburia sp.
CGGAAATTTATGTCGATAAGACAGGCTTGATCGCAGAGGTAAACAAGTGCGTCAACACGGAGCAGAAATATGTCTGTGTCAGCAGACCGCGGCGTTTTGGAAAGTCCATGGCGCTGAAAATGCTGGCCGCTTACTATAGCCGGGGCTGTGATTCTGGAGAGCTGTTTATAAAGTATAAGATTGCAGAAAGCCCGTCCTATAAGGAGCATCTGAATCAATATGATGTGATATTCTTGAACATGCAGCAGTTTCTGATCCGGGCAAAGGACAGGGATATCACAGAATATCTGGAACAGGCTGTATTGGAGGAGCTTCGGGAAGCCTATGGCAGTCTGTTCCCGGAACAGACGACGGCTTTGGCAACGGCGCTTGAAAAAATCTACGCAAAGACAGACAAGCAGTTTGTTTTCCTGATAGATGAATGGGACTGTGTGATGCGGGAGCGGCAGGAATCGGAAGTCTTGCAGAAGCAATATCTGGATTTCCTGCGCGACCTGCTGAAGGATCAGCCCTATGTGGCACTGGCCTATATGACAGGCATCCTTCCTGTAAAGAAATACGGGCAGCATTCGGCGCTGAATATGTTCCGGGAGTATTCCATGACGAACCAAAGAAATCTTGAAGAATATACCGGATTTACAGAGGACGAGGTGGGAGCGCTTTGCAAACGTTTTGACATGGATTTTGCGGAAGCCAGCAGCTGGTATGACGGATACCGATTCAGGAGGTTCAGGCATATTTATAATCCGAGGTCTGTGGTGGATGCGATGAGCTGTCGGGATTATTCGAATTACTGGACGGCAACGGAAACCTATGACGCTTTGAAAATCTATATCGACATGGATTTCGACGGGCTTCGGGCGGATATTGTGCAGATGCTCGGCGGAGGCCGCGTCAGGGTCAATACGAGGAGCTTCCGGAACGATATGAAGAATTTCCGGACAAAGGACGATATCCTTACCCTTTTGATTCACCTGGGGTATCTCGCCTATGACGCCGCGAAGGAGGAGACGTTTATCCCCAATAAGGAGATCATCGGAGAGTTTGAGAATGCCATGAGCGTAGGCGGATGGCCGGAGGTCATGCGGATCTTAAAGGCATCGGAAAAGCTTCTGGAGGATACCTTAAGGGGCGACAAGGAGAGCGTTGCCGAAGCCCTTGACCGTGCGCATACGGAAGCCGCTTCCATATTGACCTACAACGATGAAAATTCGCTTGCCTGCGCGATCGGGCTTAGCTTTTACAGCGCCAGAAAGGATTACAAGCTTATCCGGGAGCTGCCGACAGGTCGTGGGTTTGCCGATATTGTGTTCCTGCCCCTGCCCTCCGTCAAGAAACCGGCGCTTGTAGTAGAGTTAAAATATGACAAAACGGCGGACGCGGCCATACAGCAGATCAAGGACAGGCGTTACACACAGGCATTGGAAGGGTACGGGGGCGAGGTGCTGCTTATGGGAATCAACTACGACAGGGACAACGTCAACAGGCCGCATAGCTGTGTGATAGAGACAGTGAGAAAGAGAAACAAGCGGAGGAATACATGATATGCATTACGGGATTTATACGCGGGAAGGCATAGAAAAAAAACTGATTCACATTACGGATGACGGAAGCAGTATTACCTATATTCATCATAATATAACCCGAAATTACAGAAATCCGGAAGAAAAAGTGCAGGCAGAAATTTTCTGTAAATTAATTCTCTGGTACAATTATCCGGCTGAAAAAATCGGATTGTATGTTCCCGTTACGGATGGCTCAACAAAAAAGCAGGCAGATATTTTTGTCTATAACGATAATGCGCACACATCACCGCTTGTTGTTATTGAATGCAAAAAGGAGGATGTATCCGAGCAGGAATTTATACAAGCCGTAAATCAGGCTTTTTCGTATGCTTACTTTACATCGGGAACAATTAAATATGTGTGGACTACATCAGGAATCAAAAATGCATATTTTAAATTCGACAAAGAAAGCAGTGTCAGAGAAACTGTTTCCGACATTCCGCAGTATGGCGTCAAAAAGTTAAGCGCGTACAAATATGCATATAACGGAGGAACTACGGAAAGCGGCCAGCAGTTGTTCCCGCTTACGAAGGTTTCCGAAAGCGAATTGACGAATATATTCAAGCAGGCACATCAGGCGCTTTGGGGCGGCGGGGAATTAAATCCTTCGGAGGCTTTTGACGAGCTTGATAAGCTTATTTTCTGTAAAATATATGACGAAAAAAAGGATCGTGATATCGGTGAACCGTATGATTTTCAGGTAATACCTGTTGAACCGGAAAATAATACCGAAGCGGCAAAAGCAAAAGCAGAATCGGAAACCAACGCGCGGCTCTTAAAACGTTTGAATGCGCTCTATGAAGAAGGACGTCGAATCGGTGAGCGAAAAAACGATCCCGAAATTTTTAAGGATAACATTAAATTAAATGCAGCAAAAGCCAGAACAGTAGTCAGTTATCTGGAAGGAATTGATCTTTTAAGTACGGATCTTGACAGTAAAGGCCGGGCTTTCGAAACCTTTATGGGATCTTTTTTCCGTGGAGATTTCGGTCAATATTTCACACCAAGAAATATCGTTTCTTTTATCGTAGACAGTCTTCCTATTACGAACAAGAGCAGAGTTTTGGATACCTCGTGCGGCAGCGGCGGTTTTTTGCTGCATGCATTGGATAAGGTGCGTAAAGCTGCGACACAAAGGTATCCCGATCACAAAACGGATGTGAAGCAACATGCAAGATGGTGGCCGTATTGGCATGACTTTGCGGAAAATAATCTTTTTGGCATAGAAATCAATGAACAAATTGCTCGTACTGCCAAAATGAATATGATTATTCATGATGACGGCCACACGAATGTTGTTGCATCCGACGGGTTGCTCCCTCCCGAAGATCTGCAGGAAAAGACTGGCAATCCGGGCTTTCGAAGTAATTCGTTCGAATTTATTATTACGAATCCGCCGTTCGGTTCGGTTATAAAGCAAACGGAAAAAGCTTATCTGCATCAATACTCTCTGGCAACCAGGGACATAGATTGGCTGAATCCCGCGAGTAAAGCAGCGGATCGTCCGAGCCAAAGCAGCGAGGTGTTGTTCATTGAGCAGGCAGAGCAGTATCTGACGGATGGCGGTTATCTGGCAATTGTTTTACCGGACGGCATTTTAACCAATTCCAGTATGCAGTATGTGCGTGATTACATCGGCGACACCTTTCGGATTGTGGCGGTTGTTTCCTTGCCTCAAACCGCATTTATGGCAACGGGTGCCGGCGTAAAAAGTTCCGTGCTATTCCTGAAAAAGTACAGTCGAACCGAAAAGGAAAAGCGACAGACGGTTCGGGCAGAGATTCAATCCTTTTTGTTATCAGAATCGGATAACGGTATGGAACTGTTTTCGCTGTTGGAGCAAAAGAAGAAAGAAATTGCAAAATATAATAAATTAATCAGAACCGCAGAAAGGGATTCTGATGCAGATTCTCAAAGAATAAAAGAGGTGCGGCAGTCTGTTCTTGACGACTTTGACGAAAAAATTGAAAAACTGAAAGAAGAGTTAATAGAATCCTATGAAGCGTATTACAAAACGTCATTAATCAATTATCCCATATTCATGGCGATTGCAGAAGATATCGGTTTCGACGCCACGGGAAAAGAAACCGGCAATAACGAATTAATTTCGATAGCGAAAGAGTTAGGTAAATTCATTGAAGCAATCGAAAACGGAAAAGACCGTTTTTTTCTCTAAGCCCCATTTTTGATGAGAATAAGTTGTTTCTAATAAATTGGGGCGAAATGGAGGGCAGGATAGATCCGTTTTATTATAAATCGGACTATCGGCTTCTGGAAAAGGCTGTTCTGAAAAACACAAAGCATAAGCTGCGTGATTTTATCATTTATATGGCTGGCGGTGCAACGCCGAGTAAGGACGAAAAGGGAAAGTATTATACGGACGCTTCCGGTATTCCTTTCATCAGAGTCCAGAACCTGACACCGGAGGGGTTAAATCTAAATGAATGTGTGTTTATTAATGAGTATACTCATAATAATATGCTTTCCCGCAGCAAGGTGAAGGGAAACGATCTTTTGGTTAAAATTACCGGCGTGGGCAGGATGGCGGTTTCTTCTGTTGCGCCGCAATCGTTTGACGGAAACATTAATCAGCATATAGTTGTTATTAAAACAAAAGATCGTCAGACAAGCGAATGGATCGCAGCATATTTAAATTCTGATATCGGTGAGAAACTGGCATCCAGGAGATCAACTGGCGGAACACGCCCGGCTTTGGATTACGCCGCACTGCGTTCCATTCCTGTAATAATGAAGGAAGACATTGTTAAAATCATGGAATCTGCATATGAGCAGAAGCGGCAAAAGGAATGCCAGGTTCAAAAATTACTCGACGGTATAAACAGTTATTTAATAGACGCGCTTGGTATTGCATTGCCGCCTGAAAACGCTGACAATTTATCCGGCCGCATGTTTTATGTACATGCCGTTGACTTACTGGGCGGGAGATTTGACCCGCGCAAATACAGCAAAAAGTACAGGCAGATATTGAGCGCAATAGAGTCGGCATCGTGCGACAGGAAACCGCTAAAGGAAATTATAAAGGAGGATACATCCGGAGACTGGGGAATGGATGATTCTGCAGAAGATCCTGATTTGATTTCCTGTCTTACGATCAGGGGTACAGAGTTTGACAATAAATTCAATCTGAATTTAGATAACAGCAGAACTAAATTCAGGAAGTACCGTCCTGAATTATTCGATAAAATCAAGTTGACCGAAAAAGACATCTTGATTGAAAAGTCGGGCGGCAGCGAAGATCAGCCTGTTGGCCGCGTTGCGTTTATCGAGAAGACCAGGTTGGATTCCTGCCGGTTGGCTTTCAGCAATTTTATTCATCGTATAAGAATCGACGAGGAAAAAGCTGTTCCTGAATATGTTTTTGAATATCTGCGCCTGATGCACAATATAAAAATCACGGAAGTTATGCAGACGCAGACCAACGGTATCAGAAATCTGATTATGCGGGAATATTTCACGCAGATAATTCTTTTACCGGAACCTGATGAACAGCGGGAAATTGCAGTACATGCTGCCCGGATGAGAAAACAGGCATATGAGTTACAGATCGAAGCCAAAAAGATCGTTGAAGATGCAAAAAGAAGAGTTGAAAAAATACTTTTGGGAGAAAAAGAATGAGATTAACGGGGATTGTTGATTATTCTATGGGAAATTTCCTTTGTATAAGAGGGTTTTGTCCGATGATTCAGTTGGCTGATATATCTGAGACGATTCCGGAAATTCAGCGTGACCTGTTATCTGATCATGCCGGTGAAATGGATAAGTTTTTATCGGGAGGAGAATTTACATTCTTCCCTGAAGTCATTTTGTGTTCTGATTTGGCATCAAACGGAGCGAGACAGGACGCCATTGCATCCTTCCGGATGGCGGTACGGCAAAAGCAGAATTTTTACGGTCGGGTTGGCCCGTTTAAATTTGCTGTGAAAGGATATGAATTAAAGAGTAAGGAGGACTCCCGTAAAAAGGATAATGTGCAGACTGTTTATATGGATTTTGACGAGGCCCAAACAGCTAAATTTCTGCGTATTGACGGCAATCACAGATTAAGCGCGGTCAACGAGGGCTCATCTTATAAGGATAAGGCCATTTCCTTTTGCCTCTTATTGTTCAGCGGGGTAAGCGAAACGGATAAGTTCTGTCGGGCGCTGTTCCACAATATCAATACAAAGCAGATTCCGCTGAAAGATGAAGAAAATTTAAATGTTATTATTGAAAGTACTGCCGTGTTTTCTGATGAAGACCTGGCGGCTAACTTTGGAACACCGTACCTGTATACCCGAAAACTTTGCGGCAAAACAGATTTATCGCACTATCCGCTGATTCAAAAGTATATCGGGGATAGCAAGTATACTTATTTTGTCGGTATTTTCGAGCATTTGTTGAAGCAGAGGCTGATTGAAAACGAGCCGGAATGTGTTGATGTCATTATTCAAAAGCTGTCAGATATCAACACCGCGTTGAGAGAATCAGGTATTGCAAATGTGACGGAGAACATTGCTGTTTTGGGAGCAATGACATTTTATAAGCTGCAGGGGAATGAAGGAAAATATAAAAGTTTTATACGCTGGGTGCAGAAAAATAACATTGGCATTGCTGATAAATTACATATTAACGATGTGATTTCAATTTATGATTCTGTATATGCACATATACCCAAACGGGTATTTTTAGCGCGCTGGTATCCGGACAGCGAGCCGCATTTAAGTAAAGCGAACGGAAGATTAGCTGTAATCAGGCGAATCGTAGAAGAGGATTTCAGGCTGCAGTTAATTGATTTGGGAACTCAAGGCGGCGGAACATACTCTATCAGAGATTTGATGTATAGAGAAATCGGAGCATCCGATATTTTTATCGCAGACCTGACAGGTAACAGACATAATGTCATGGTCGAAGTAGGATATGCTATAAAGAATGTGGGATTGGAAAGAATGCTATTATATTCGGAATCAATGGAAGGCGCGGAAAAACCGCCGTTTGATCTTAACGGTTTTCGCTATGAGCCAATTGTTGATTCAAATGATATAGAGCTTAAGGTGAAACCCAAGCTGAAAGATATCATAGCTGGAATTGCTTCGGGCGAATTATGAGAGGGCAGTTTCTGATAGGTTTGTTTTGGGTAGGCCTTCATTGCATTGATTCTGCATTTATGATAGAATGATGTCTGCAGAAGATAACCAGTGAGATTGATGTATACAGGTAAATTGTTTTAATGTTGACGTCGGCAAAGCAGGATAACAGGCAGGAGGAATGTAAAGCGTATGGGTATCTATCTGAATCCGGGAAATAAGGGCTTCTGGGAGTCTGTCCGCTCGGAAATTTATGTCGATAAGACAGGCTTGATCGCAGAGGTAAACAAGTGCGTCAACACGGAGCAGAAATATGTCTGTGTCAGCAGACCGCGGCGTTTTGGAAAGTCCATGGCGCTGAAAATGCTGGCCGCTTACTATAGCCGGGGCTGTGATTCTGGAGAGCTGTTTATAAAGTATAAGATTGCAGAAAGCCCGTCCTATAAGGAGCATCTGAATCAATATGATGTGATATTCTTGAACATGCAGCAGTTTCTGATCCGGGCAAAGGACAGGGATATCACAGAATATCTGGAACAGGCTGTATTGGAGGAGCTTCGGGAAGCCTATGGCAGTCTGTTCCCGGAACAGACGACGGCTTTGGCAACGGCGCTTGAAAAAATCTACGCAAAGACAGACAAGCAGTTTGTTTTCCTGATAGATGAATGGGACTGTGTGATGCGGGAGCGGCAGGAATCGGAAGTCTTGCAGAAGCAATATCTGGATTTCCTGCGCGACCTGCTGAAGGATCAGCCCTATGTGGCACTGGCCTATATGACAGGCATCCTTCCTGTAAAGAAATACGGGCAGCATTCGGCGCTGAATATGTTCCGGGAGTATTCCATGACGAACCAAAGAAATCTTGAAGAATATACCGGATTTACAGAGGACGAGGTGGGAGCGCTTTGCAAACGTTTTGACATGGATTTTGCGGAAGCCAGCAGCTGGTATGACGGATACCGATTCAGGAGGTTCAGGCATATTTATAATCCGAGGTCTGTGGTGGATGCGATGAGCTGTCGGGATTATTCGAATTACTGGACGGCAACGGAAACCTATGACGCTTTGAAAATCTATATCGACATGGATTTCGACGGGCTTCGGGCGGATATTGTGCAGATGCTCGGCGGAGGCCGCGTCAGGGTCAATACGAGGAGCTTCCGGAACGATATGAAGAATTTCCGGACAAAGGACGATATCCTTACCCTTTTGATTCACCTGGGGTATCTCGCCTATGACGCCGCGAAGGAGGAGACGTTTATCCCCAATAAGGAGATCATCGGAGAGTTTGAGAATGCCATGAGCGTAGGCGGATGGCCGGAGGTCATGCGGATCTTAAAGGCATCGGAAAAGCTTCTGGAGGATACCTTAAGGGGCGACAAGGAGAGCGTTGCCGAAGCCCTTGACCGTGCGCATACGGAAGCCGCTTCCATATTGACCTACAACGATGAAAATTCGCTTGCCTGCGCGATCGGGCTTAGCTTTTACAGCGCCAGAAAGGATTACAAGCTTATCCGGGAGCTGCCGACAGGTCGTGGGTTTGCCGATATTGTGTTCCTGCCCCTGCCCTCCGTCAAGAAACCGGCGCTTGTAGTAGAGTTAAAATATGACAAAACGGCGGACGCGGCCATACAGCAGATCAAGGACAGGCGTTACACACAGGCATTGGAAGGGTACGGGGGCGAGGTGCTGCTTATGGGAATCAACTACGACAGGGACAACGTCAACAGGCCGCATAGCTGTGTGATAGAGACAGTGAAAAAGTAAAACGAAAAAACAGGCAGGTATCTGTCGGCAAAATCCGACGGACGGGCGCGGCGGCGCCGCCTACCTGGAAAGTAGATCGTATAATCTAAACTACCAGGAGGACAACACTGTGATCACAATGGAAAACGTATGCAAGACCTATCGGATTGCAAAAAGAAACGCAGGCCTGGCCGAGGCCTGCAGGGCGTTCTTTCACAGGGAATATGAGGTGATACACGCCTTGGAGGACGTTACCTTTACCATCGGCGACGGCGAGATGGTCGGCTACATCGGCCCCAACGGAGCGGGGAAAAGCTCCACGATCAAAATCTTAAGCGGAATATTGACGCCGGACAGCGGATATGTGGCGGTGGACGGGAGACCCCTATGGAACGCGGGAAAGGGCGCGCCCTTAACCAGGCGGGAGCGTTACAGCCGGATCGAGCATGTGCGCAGGATCGGAGTGGTCTTCGGCCAGCGTTCTCAGCTTTGGTGGGATGTTCCGGTGATCGATTCTTTTGAACTTCTGAAGGATATCTACTCCATTCGGGACAGCGTTTACCAAAACAATCTTCAGGAATTAACGGAAGCCTTAAGCCTGGGCGAGCTGTTGAAGACGCCTGCCAGACAGCTTTCTCTGGGACAGCGGATGCGCTGCGAGATTGCGGCTTCCCTGCTGCACGATCCGGATATTTTGTTTCTGGACGAGCCTACCATCGGGCTGGACGCCGTGTCGAAGCTGGCGGTTCGGGACTTTGTAAAGCAGCGGAATCAGAGCCGCGGCACTACGGTAATCCTGACGACCCACGACATGCAGGACATCGAGGCCATAGCCAGTCGGATCCTTCTGATCGGGAAGGGCCGGATCCTCATGGACGGCGGTTTGGACGATATCAGGCGGGGCGGCGAGAGCATGGACGAGACGCTGGCGGAGCTGTACCGAACCTACGAGATTCAGGAGGGCGCATGAGAAAATATTATTCTTTTTTTCGGCTGCGTCTGATGACCGGACTGCAGTATCGGTCGGCGGCCCTGGCGGGGATGGTCACACAGTTTTTCTGGGGACTGATGAGTCTTTCGGTGCTTCACGCCTTTTATCGGGCGGATCCGTCAGCCTATCCCATGACGTTGGAGGCCACGGCGTCCTATATCTGGCTGCAGCAGGCTCTGCTGGCGCTTTTTCAGGCCTGGCTGTTTGACGGGGAAATCTTTGAGGTGATAAACAGCGGGAATCTTGCCTATGAGCTGTGCAGGCCGATTCACGTCTATGATATGTGGTTTGCCAGAGGGCTGGCGAGGCGGCTGTCTATGGCGGCGCTTCGGTGCGCGCCGATTCTTTTGGCGGCGTCTTTTCTGCCGAAGGGGTATGGCTTAAGCGGCCCCGCTTCCGTGTCCGCATTTCTCCTGTTTCTCTGTAGTCTGGCGCTGGGGCTTCTGGTGATGGTAGCGCTAAATATGCTGATCTACGGGACGGCGCTCTTTACGCTTTCCGCGGACGGGCTCAGGGTGCTGTTTGCCTCTGTGGCGGAAATCCTGGCGGGGCAGGTGATTCCCCTCCCCTTTTTCCCGGACAGGGTGCGGCGGATCCTGGAGCGGAATCCCTTTGCGGCTATGGGGAACGTGGCGTTTCGAATTTACAGCGGCGATCTGGCGGGGCAGGAGATGAGAACCGCAATTTTATTGCAGATTTTCTGGCTTGCGGCGCTTACGGCGGCGGGAAGGCTGCTCTGTGCGCTGGGCGAGAAAAAAGCGGTGGTACAGGGAGGATAGTGTGAGAATGAGAGAAAAAAAGGTGGGCGGATTCCGGCTTTATCTGCATTATCTGTCGGTGATCGCAAAGAGCGCCATGCAGTACAAGGCTTCCTTTTGGATGATGGCGGTGGGGCACTTTTTCGTGTCCTTTAATGTGCTGGCGGCGGTATACTTTCTGTTTCAACGGTTTTCCAATGTGGGAGGTTATGTCTACAGCGAGGTGCTTTTGTGCTTTGCTGTTACGTTGATGGAGTTTTCGATTGCCGAGATCTGGGCCAGGGGCTTTGACACCTTTCCCTCCATGATTCGACAGGGAACCTTCGACAGGGTTCTGCTTCGTCCCAGAAACGAAATTTTACAGGTGCTGGGAAGCAAGTTTGAGCTGGTGAGAATCGGCAGGGTGCTCACGGCGGCTGTCGTATTCGGGTACGGGGTGGCTCAGGCTGGACTTCGCTGGACGGCGGGGAAGGTGCTCGCCCTGCTCTTTATGCTGGCGGGCGGCGTGGCTCTTTTCAGCGCGCTTTTTCTGATTTACGCGGCCTTGAGCTTTTTTACCCTGGAGGGGCTGGAGTTTATGAACGTCTTTACAAACGGCGCAATGGAATACGGAAAGTATCCTTTTGGCGTCTACGGAAGGAAAATGCTGTGGATCACTACCTTTGTGATTCCTTATGCGCTGGTGCAGCATTATCCCTTGCAGTATCTGCTGGACCGGGAGGACAATCCGGTTCTTATATTTCTGCCGCTTGCGGCGATGTGGTTTTTGGTTCCGGCCTTCTGCCTGTGGCGCTTTGGCGTGAGGAAATATAAGTCCAGCGGCTCCTGACGGGAAAGGGTGCGGCACTTTTGCTACGGTGGGATGACTTTAAAAGGCCGTTCCGGATATCGTATAAAAGCAAATGATAAGGGGAGAAATGAAGCTTCATCATTCTCAAGGAGGGAAAAAATGATCAAAAATTACACAACGCAAATTGAAAGATGGGGACTTTTTGAACTTTCAGTCACCGGAAAAACAGGGGGAAATCCATTTGTTGACGATTCTGTCGTCGCACATTTTGAAAGTCTGTCGGAAGACAAGATCGTTAGCGGTTTTTATGATGGCGGTGGAATATACAAGATAAGATTTATGCCTTCTTTTGAAGAAACATATCGTTTCACCGTTCACGGAAGTTTTTTCGATGACGAGATCAGCGGAGAATTTACCGTTCTGCCGCCCGCCGAAAATAATCACGGTCCCGTAAGGGTAAGCGGTAAATTTCACTTTGAATATGCAGACGGTATTCCTTATTATCCGATCGGCACGACTTGTTATGTCTGGAATCTCCAGCGGGATGAGCTTATCGAAAAAACGCTTGAAAGCCTGAAACGGTCTCCGTTCAATAAAATACGGTTTTGTATCTTTCCGAAGCATTATGATTATAATTACGGCGAACCCCGTTCTTATCCGTATGAAGGTACTCCGATGGACAGCGGCGCAATTACGGAAGACAATTTCTGGAGCTTTGGAGCCGATTCGAAGGGGAATAATTGGGATTTTGAACGTTTTTGCCCAGAACATTTCCGGCATATTGAATATTGTATTTTGGAGCTGCAAAAGCTGGGCATTGAAGCTGACATCATATTGTTTCATCCTTATGATCGCTGGGGATTCTCGGCAATGACTCCCGGGCAAAACGATTTGTACTTAAGGTATACCATGGCAAGATTATCCGCATACAGAAACGTATGGTGGTCTTTTGCCAACGAATATGATCTGATAAAAAGCAAAACGGTTGAGGACTGGGAACAATATGCAAAGACAGTAACGGAAAACGATCCGTATAATCATTTGCGATCCATACATAACTGCGCGGAATTTTACGACCATTCAAGGCCCTGGATAACGCACTGCAGCATTCAGCGCTCTCCCGAGGGAGCCGATGATTGGAGAAAACAGTACGGGAAGCCTGTTGTTATTGACGAAATGGCATACGAAGGCAATCTCCAGTACGGTTGGGGAAATTTCTCGGCACAGGAGATAGTACGACGTTTCTGGGAGGCGGCGTGTCGGGGCGGGTACGGAGGTCACGGCGAAACTTATCTTGATCGGGACGCCATATGGTGGTCTCATGGCGGCGTACTCAAGGGAGAAAGTCCATCGAGGATAGCATTTTTGAAAAAAATAATCGAAGAAGCTCCTTCGGGAGGACTTCGCTATAAGCCGATGTCGTGGGATGAAACGTGCGCGGTTCCCGAAGAGGAAGTCAGGGCGGAAGAAACAGGTTATCATCTTTTTTATTTTGGCATCATGCGTCCGTCGTTTCATACTTTTCATTTTGATGATGAATACACATACCGTGTTGACGTTATCGACACCTGGAATATGACGGTAGAAAACAGAGGAGAATTTAAGGGAAGGTTTAAAATACTTCTTCCTGCCAGAGAGTATATGGCGGTAAGGGTGACAAAATCGCAGAAAGTATGAGTCAGTATGAGTGAGTCTCAGAAAGCATAGTTGACAACGCAACGATTCTGTAGTAAGATAGTTGCGTTGTCAACTGTTGCAGAAACAACAAAAGGAGCCTTCTATGCCAAAGACGATGAAAACCTTAAACAACATCAGCCGCTGTCAGGCCATGTATCGAAAGAAAACCATAGCGGCGGAAGATCTCTGTCCCAATCATTACGTGTTTGTGCTGGCGATCTGCCGCGAGCCAGGGCGCTCGCAGGATGAGCTGGCCGCTTCCATCTGCCTCGACAAGAGTACCGTGGCCCGGACGCTGGCCCATCTGGAAAAGTGCGGCTATATTACCCGCGTTCCCAACGAGAAGGATCGGAGGCAGTATCTGGTCTATCCCACGGAAAAGATGCAGGACATTCTTCCTAAGGTGCTGCAGGCGAACCGGGAGTGGAACGCGCGTCTGACGGAGAGTATCCCGGAGGAGGAGCTGGAGGTGTTCCACAGGGTGCTGGCCGCCATGGAGCGGAATGCGAAAAGAATTACGGAAGAGTTGGAGGTAACGGTAAGTTGAAGCGAATCTTTTCTTATCTTGCGCCCTATAAAAAAAGAATGGCGCTGGGAGTCACGATTAAAATTCTGGGCACGGTTTCAGAGCTTATGATCCCTTTTCTCCTGACCTATATTCTGGAAAATGTCATTGTCACTTTGGAGATCCCCCGGATCTTACTGTACGGCGGAGTGATGGTGGTCTGCTCGGTGGGAGCCTGCGTGGGGAATGTGACCGCAAACCGGATGGCGGCGAGGGTTACCGCCGATTTTTCCGTCGTCATGCGCCGGGAGCTGTTCGCAAGGACGTTGTATCTTTCCGCCCGGGACACGGACAACTTTACGGTTCCCTCCCTGGAATCCCGTATTACGTCGGACACCTATAACGTACAGAATTTTATCGGAATGATGCAGCGTATGGGGATCCGTGCGCCGATTCTGCTGCTGGGAGGCGTGACGATCACGCTGTTCATGGACGGCGCGCTGGCATTGGTGATGATCGCCACTATGCCGATCATCTTTATTACCGTCTACAGTGTGGCCCGCCGGAGCGTCCCGCTGTACACGAAGGTGCAGAAGTCCACCGACGATATGATCCGGGTGGTGCGGGAGGATGTGCTGGGCGTGCGCGTCATCAAGGCGCTCTCGAAAAACGAGTATGAAAACCGCCGCTATGACACCTACAACCGTGCGCTGACCAGACAGGAGTGTCATGCCGGCGTTATCATGAACGCGGTAAACCCCATCATGACCCTGCTGATGAATCTGGGGATAGCGGGAGTCATCGCCGTGGCGGCCTACCGTGTGACAAACGGCACCTCCTCCGCCGCTACGGTGATCGCCTTTATGCAGTACTTTACCCTGATTTCCATGGCGCTGATGTCTCTTTCCCGCATGTTTATCATGTATACGAAATGCGCCGCCTCGGCGCGCCGGATCAGCGCGGTTCTGGATACGCCGGACGCCTTCCCGCAGGAGTCGGATGACGGAAGAGGAGATACGGACGTAAAGATTTCTCTGGAGCATGTGACCTTTTCCTATCTGGGGAAAAAGCCCAATCTGGAGGATATCAGCTTAAGCGTCCCAAAGGGCGGGACGCTGGGTATCATCGGCGCTACCGGAAGCGGGAAATCCACCTTTGTCAAGCTGCTGCTTCGGTTTTATGACCCGGATTCCGGCGTGATCCGCATCGACGGGAAAAAGATCTCCTCCTATTCCCGGGAGGAGCTCACCTCCCTGTTCGGCGTTGCGTTGCAGAACGATTTCCTTTATGCGGATACCGTAGAGGAGAACATACGCTTCGGGCGGGATATTCCGGACGAGGAAATCCGCCGGGCGGCGAAGATCGCCCAGGCGCACGATTTTATCTCCGCCATGCCGGAGGGGTATCGCCATAAGATTTCCTCCAAGGGGACAAACCTTTCCGGCGGCCAGAGGCAGCGGATCCTGATCGCCCGGGCGATCGCGGCGCGCCCCGAAATCCTGATTCTGGACGATTCCTCCTCGGCGCTGGATTATAAGACCGACGCGAGCTTACGTCAGGCGCTGAAGGAATCCATGTCCGATTCCACGGTCATCACTGTGGCCCAGCGGGTCAGCTCCGTGAAAAACTGCGATCTGATCCTTGTGCTCGATCAGGGCAGAATCATCGGCCGCGGCAGACACGAGGAGCTGATGGAAAACTGTGCGGAATACCGCCAGATCAGCGATTCTCAGATGGGAGGTGCTTTCCTTGACTGAAAAAAATTCTGTGCGGAAACGTGACAATCGCGGAATCATGATCCGGCTCGGCGGTTATATCCTGAAGCAGTGGCCGCTGTTTCTTTTGGCCGTGGCGCTGACGCTGGTCTCCAACCAGATGTCCCTTTTGGGTCCGCGGTATTCCGGCGCGGCCATCGACGCCATCGGTCTGTCCTCGGGGGTGGATTTTGATGCGGTCTGGGACAGCGTGATCAAGATGATCGTCTGTTACGCGGGTTCCGCCCTCATCGCCTATTTCCTGTCGGTGATCATGGTGAATCTCAGCCAGCGGATCGTATATACCATGCGGAAACAGATTTTTGAGAAGCTGAACACGCTGCCGGTAAATTACTTCGATACCAATGCCACAGGCGACATCATCAGCCGGATCTCCTATGACGTGGATACCGTGAACACCTCCCTGTCCAACGATCTGGTTCAGGTTATGACGAGCATCTATACCGTGGTGGGATCGCTGGTGTTCATGTGGAAGATTTCCCGGCCCATGATTCTGATCTTCGTCCTCACCGTGCCGGTATCCGTCCTGTTTACCCGGTATCGCTCCAAAAAGGTGCGGCCTCTGTTCAGCGCGCGCTCCCGCAAGTACGGGGAGCTGAACGGGTACGCCGAGGAGATGCTTTCCGGCTCCGCCAGCATAAGGGCCTACGGGCGGCAGGATGTGATCTCGGGCCGATTCAATATCCACAATGACGAGGCAATGGACGCTTATTACAAGGCGGAGTACAATGCGTCCCTGCTGTTTCCCACGATCAACCTGATCAACAATGTGTCCCTTTCCATGGTGGCGATTTTCGGCGGGATCCTGTATATGTATTCTCAGAGCGGCCTGATCCGGGCGGGCTCCGCGCTGTTTATCACGCTGGGCGGAGTGGCGCAGTTTGTTCAGTATTCCCGGAAATTTGCCGGGCCTATCAATGAGTTTTCCAATATCCTCCACGAGTTCCAGTCCGCCTTTTCGGCCGCGGAGCGGGTTTTCCGGGTGTTGGATGAGAATCCGGAACCGGCGGACGCGGACGACGCGAAGGGGATGAAGCAGGTAGAAGGGCAGGTTGAGCTGGACGACATTACCTTCGGCTATAAAAAGGACACGGTGATCCTGCACAATGTATCCCTGACGGCGAAGCCGGGACAGATGATCGCGATCGTAGGCCCTACCGGCGCGGGCAAGACCACCATCATCAATCTGCTGATGCGGTTTTACGATCCCGTGAGCGGCGAAATCCGCGTGGACGGCGTACCGGCCTTAAAAGTAACGCGGGAGGATCTGCGGCTGGCCTATACCATGGTGCTCCAGGATACCTGGCTCTTTCACGGCACCATCTTTGAAAATATCGTCTACGGCAGGGAAAACGCCACCCTGGAGGAAGTCCGGGCGGCGGCGAAATCCGCGAAGATCGACGGGTATATTGAAAGTCTTCCCGACGGGTACGATACCGTGCTTTCCGACGACGGCGTGAATATCTCCAAAGGGCAGCGGCAGCTGATCACCATCGCCCGGGCGTTTTTGGCGGACGCGCCGATGCTGATTCTGGACGAGGCTACCTCCAACGTGGATTCCCGGACGGAGATCCAGATTCAGGAGGCCATGAACGGACTGATGAAGGGCCGCACCAGCTTTGTGATCGCCCACCGGCTCTCCACCATCCAAAACGCGGACAAGATTCTGGTCGTCCGGGGCGGCGAGATCACCGAGCAGGGGACGCACCAGGAGCTGCTGAAGCAGGGCGGATTTTACAGCACGCTGTACAATTCGCAGTTTGTGTAAAATTTTAGATTGGCCGTTCCCCTTTCCAGGTTGGATTCGACAGAAGAGGGGAACGGTCATTTCTTTGTCTGGAAGGCGTATTAGATTGAACATTTTCTCAGCGTATGATAAAATAGGGAAAATCAAAGAAAAAGAGGAATAAGAGCATGGAAAAGACCACCGCCGTAAAAAGCGAAATCCTTTCAGATACCAAAAAGTACTTCTTTCAGATCAGATGGGCGATCGTCCTGATTGCCGCCGCTGTCTTTGCGGCGCACGGTTCCGTTTTGTTTTCTCAGCGGTTTGGGATTGACACGGACGCTGTAATGCTTGGAATGCATTCCTTTCTGGATAACGGGAGACAGGGGTTATATTGGCTCGCGGAGCTGATCGGGCTGGATTTAAGCTGGTTTAACCTGTATTATGCCCAGATTCTGACGCTTTTGTTTCTGATTCTGTCCCCGGTGGCCTTTGGCTGGCTTTATCATCTGGCGCAGGGAAGAGGGGAGAAAAGAGGGGGAGAGCTCCTTGCGCTTCTGGCGCTCGGCGTTTCCTTTGCAGTGTCCCCCTTCTGGACGGCGCAGATTTATTTTCTGAATCAGAGCGCCCAGGTGCTGCTGGCCTTTGCGCTGACGCCGGTGGCGATCGCCCTGGCGGAGGAGGCCAGAAGGGATCTTAGGCGGAAGTGGTATCTGCTGCCGGGAGCTTTTTTGCTGATGCAGATAACGTTTTCCAGCTATCAGGTGCTGGTCGTGGCTTATGTCGTGGGGACTGCGGTTTACTTCCTGCTTTTTTCCCTGCGAGAGCGGCAGACCTTGAGACAGTCCCTGTCCTGGATTCTTTTCCACGGTGTGGTATTTGCGCTGAATTTGATGCTTTACCTGGGGATCAGCAAGCTGTTCTTTATGGGCGAGGAGAGCTACCTGAAGGATCAGATCCTCTGGACGCAGCTTGGTTTTGCGGATGGGTTGAAGAATTGTATCAGCGCGGTCTGGCATACGCTTCTGGCGCAGCCGCCTTATTATACAGGATGCTATGGCATTTTCGTATTGTTCTTTCTGGCGCTGCTGATTCGCAGGATTTGGAAGGAGCCGGAAAGGACGAGGGGCAGTCGCGTCCTCATGCTGCTTTCGGCGCTTTTTGTGGCCGGTTCTCCGTATCTGTTTATGATTTTATTCGGCGGATTCCTCGTAGACCGGATGCAGCTGATTCAGCCCTTCAGTCAGGGCAGTATGCTGTATCTGACGATTTTGCTTCTCTGCGAGGAAAAGCCGGACAGGCGGGCCGTCCGGACAGGCGTCCGGTTGGTCGAAGCAGTCCTTGTGATTGCGCTGTGCCGGGACGGTCTGACGAATTTAAATTATTGCAGCCGCCTGTATTATACGGACGAATTTGTCTTTCAGTATTCCGTCCGGGTTGCGGCGGATGTGTACCGGGACGTTAAGGCGATGCAGCAATCCGAGGAGATAGCGGAGAAGTTCCGATATGAGGCACGGGATAATATTGTGATACTGGGCTATCCGGAAATCCCCTATAATACAACCTGTGTGCAGGGCAGTACGATCGGCCAGTCGATTTTCGAGTTTGAGGCCATTGTGGGAAATTCCCTTGACAGATACCGAAGCCGTTACTTTATGCAGAATCTGGGTTACCCGCTGTCCCTTGATTTTACAGAGGGAGAGGCGTTGGCGTTCCGCTATTATTTTGACGAGTATTTTGGGGCGGAGGTTGACGCGATGCCTTCTTACCCGGTTCCGGGCTATGTGAAATGTGTTCTGGATGAAGAGACGGGAATGCAGTATCTCGTGGTGAAATTAGGGGAGGACTGGAGAACCTATTACTGGGAGTAATGGGAACGGGATAGGATTCCAATGTAGAAGAAAAATTTGCGAGATTTTCGGTACGGCAGGAAAACGTGATACAAGTTGGATACAACGGCAAGGCATACTAGTGCGAGAAGTAAGTCTCGCACGGAAGAAGTTCCAGCTGGCTCTGGTGATCAGCTGTTTCATGGGAGCTTCCGAGACTTGGACAAAATCAATCGGAGAGAGATGCTATGCTGAGAATTTTGATCGCGGAAGATGAAGAACCTATCGCCAATCTGATAAAAATGAATCTGCGCAGGGCGGGCTATGACTGTGTCTGGGCACCGGACGGAGAAAAGGCGGCGGATCGGATGGATCAGGAGCATTTCGATCTGGTGCTGCTGGATATCATGCTTCCGGGAATCGACGGCTATGAGCTCATGGAATACGCCAAAAGTCTGGAGATCCCGGTGATTTTCCTGACCGCCCTGGGCAGCACGGAGAATAAAGTGAAGGGGTTGAAGATGGGAGCGGACGACTATCTTCCCAAGCCCTTTGAGATAGTGGAGCTGTTGGCCCGGGTGGAGGCGGTTCTTCGGAGGTATCATAAGACGGAGACGGTGCTGGAGGTGTTCGACGTGGTGATCGATACGGCGTCGAGAACCGTCTGCAGGAACGGAGAGGAAATTGCCCTTACCATGAAGGAGTTCGATCTTTTGCTTCTGCTGGCGCGCAACCGGAATATCGCTCTGTACCGGGAGACCATCTACGAGACGGTCTGGGGCGGAGAATACATGGGGCAGAGCAGGACGGTGGATCTGCATATCCAGAGATTGAAGAAAAAGCTGGGCTGGGATCGGGAGATATCGGCGGTTTATAAGGTGGGATATCGTTTGGAAGACGGTTGAGGTACAAAAATAAGTCTCTGCCGTTGAAAACAATACCGATGCGTATTGGGCTGCATGTTCGGAAATGTGCAAGGTTGATGCAGGGGTGAAAAGAAGGACAGAATGAAATTCGCGGATAAGCTTTTTCTGGCGACCACGGCGCTTTTGACGGTGATTTTTACGGTTTTTGGCGTATGGATGCTTTCCTCTAATTTTTCCAGTCTTCTCGGGCGTGAGATCGAGAGGGGAAACAGCGAGAGCAGACTGTTCCGGTTTCTGTTTGAGACGGGGTATCGCTCCATGGAGGAGTACGGGGCGGACTATGCGGTCAGAAGAACCATGGATAGTATTGCGGACAGCGTGGAGCGGGACGGCAGCCATTGTTTTGTGCTGTATAAAAATGTCTGGATGTACGGCATGGAGTATATGGAGGAGAGAGGCCTTTTAGAGGCGGCGGACGGTTTGACGCAGGCGGTGGGAGGGCAGAACTCTTACGGATATGTGATTCGGAAGACCGCCGAAGGATTTTTCCTGCTGACGGTCTCGCGGGCCGAGGGCTCCGACAATTATCTGGGCCTGTGCAGGGAGTTGACGGACATTTACGGGATCCGGCAGGATCTGCTGGCGCAGTACCGTATCGCGCTGCTTTTTCTGCTGCTTTTGGGGGGCGCGGGTATTTATCTGCTTTCCCGGTATATCACTAGGCCGATCATCCGCCTGGGACGCACCGCAAAGAGGATTGCGGACGGTGACTTTGAACTGCGCAGCCGCAACCGCAGCCCGGATGAGATCGGACGTCTGGCAAGAGACTTTGACCGGATGGCGGACAGGCTTGTGGAGCAGATGGAGGCGAAGGCGCTGGAAGCAAAGCAGAAGGAAGACTTTACCGCCGCCTTCGCCCACGAGCTGAAGACGCCCCTGACTTCTATCATCGGCTATGCCGACATGATGAACACCATGAAGATGAGCGAGGCGGAAAGGTCGGAGGCCATCTATTATATCTACAGTCAGGGGAAGCGTCTGGAGAGTCTTTCCCACAAGCTTTTGGAGCTGGTGAGCATGGATAAGAGCCCGCTGACGGTCAGACCCGTCCCGGCGAAAAAACTGGAGGAGAATCTGCGCAGTACCATGCGCCCGATCTGGGAGATCAGGGAAATCCGGGGCAAGGTGGAGATGGATAAGGGCGTCATCTGCGGCGACGAGGAGCTTTTGCTCTCTCTGTTTTATAATCTGCTGGATAATGCGGTAAAGGCGACGGACAAGGGGGAGAAGAGCTTTGTCTTCCTGAAGGGCTCCGTCCGCCCGGACGGGAATTACGAGGTCAAGGTGGTGGATAACGGCAGGGGAATCCCGGAGGAGGAGATCAGCCGGATCACGGAGGCTTTCTATATGGTGGATAAGTCCCGTTCCCGCAGGGAAGGGGGCGCGGGGATCGGTATGGCTTTGTGCCATAAGATCATCAAGCTTCACGGCGGCAGCCTGATGATCGACAGCAGGCTGGGGGAAGGGACCGTGATGAAGGTGATTTTTCCGGCAATGAAAAAGCAAGGGGCGACGGAATCGGGGAGAAGGAAAAAGGGCGGGAAGAGACAGGATGAGGCAAGAGAAAAAGGGCGGGAAGAGCCGGAATGAAGCAAGAGGGAAAGGTCGGGAAGAGCCGGGATGAAGCAAGAGGAAAAAGGCGGGAAGAGCCGGGATGAAGCAAGAGGAAAAGACGGGAAGAGACAGAATGAAGCAAGAGGGAAAAAAGCGGAAGCCCGATAGGCTTAAAATACTGCCGGTTTATGCCCTGGGATTTCTCGTGTCGGTTCTGTTGATCGGGAGCGCCTTTCTGGCTCCGCAGGCGGTTTTCGGCGTCCAGGACAATATCCGCTGCGGGAAGGTGGAGATGGGAGAGCTGGAGAGCATGGATATCGCTTCCTTCAACACCGGGTATGAGACCGACCTGTACAGGCGTCTCGAACGGTTTGCGGAGGGATTGAGCAAGGGTCGGCAGTATTATGTGGCGGATCAGGAAATGAGGCCGGACGCGGATTTCGTGAACTTTTGGACCTCCGAACAGGGAGCGTACCAGGAGCAGATGCTGATGTGGTTTGAGGAAGGAACCATTCCCTTCGAGGTAACGGAGTATGATCTGCAAAGGTGGAAGCAGTATGTGATCTACGGCGACGATTTTTCCGCGGGGGTCAACTTTATCCTGTGGTATGTCGAGCTGGCCAATCCGGGCACGCCGACGCTGAAGCTCCTGCTGGACGGCGAGACGGGGGAAATTTACGGGCTCAGCATCGTGCAGACGGAGGAGACCTTAGGGGAGGACGAGTATGTCAGCAGATTCTACGCCACACCCTGGATTGAACTCGCTGAAATGCAGGGGAGAAACTCCATGGAGTACCTGTGGTATATGATGGCCTACGAGTATGGCGGTGTGATCGACGAAGCTCTTTTTAAAATAATGGAAGGGTACGGTTTCTTTTTCGAGGACATGGATCTGGATATCCTCCGCGTGGAGCTTGAAATATTGGTACAGGAACAAATCGAGTCGGGATGGAATGTGTCTGTCGATGGAGAGGCGGAAAGCAATTTGTGGAACGATGAGGAGGCGCTGCGCCTTCTGAATGATATCAAGTGGGAGTGCAGCGAGGACAAAACCACGGCGTTTTTTTCTTTTCCTTACGGGAAGGAAGGGGAGGACGGGCGGTATGAGCTGGTATTCTGCTGGCGGATGAGTCAGATCATGTATATCGTGAGCAAACGGGGTTCCGGCGAATGTCCGGTGGAGTTTGTCCTGGGCTTTCCCGAGATTTACGGGCTGATCCCCGAATTTGCGGACTCTGTGTATCTGCCGGAGGGATAGGCGGGGAAGTGTGCAAAGATTCCCTGCCTGCGAATTTTGGAATAGTTTTTCCCCCGGATCGATATATTGTACAAAGCAGTCCGGGAGGATTTGCGACTGTGGGAGAGTGGATCCGGAAAGCGGATAATCTGATCTGGGGGCCGTGGCTTCTGGTTCTTTTGCTGGGGACGGGGCTCTATCTGAATCTGAGGCTGGGATTTCTTCCCCTGCGCCGACTGAAGGCGGCTCTGGGGCTCGCGCTCGGCGGCGGGGCGCGGAATCGGAAGAAGGAAAAAGACGGGGAGAAAAAGGGGAGGGTTTCTTCCTTTTCCGCCCTGATGACGGAGCTGGCCGTGACCATCGGCACGGGAAACATCGTAGGAGTGTCTACGGCCATGGTGCTGGGCGGGCCCGGCGCGCTGTTCTGGATGGTGGTCACCAGCTTTGTGGGGATGGCGACCAAGCTGGCGGAGAGCACGCTGTCGGTAAAATACCGGGGCAGGAACGAAAAAGGGCAGGCGGCGGGAGGTCCCATGTATGTCATGGAGAAGGCGTTCCCTCATCGGAAGGCGGGCCATGTCCTGGCGGTCTGCTTTGCTTTTTTTGCGGTCTGCGCCTCCTTTGGCATGGGAAACATGACCCAGGCAAATTCCATCGCGGACGCTTTGCGGGTGACCTTCGGCGTCCCGAAGGCCCAAAGCGGCCTGATCTTTACGGTGCTGACGATTCTGGTGGTATTGGGCGGGATTAAAAGCATCGGAAAGGTGACGCAGTTCATGGTGCCGGCCATGGGAATCGCCTATCTGCTGGGAACCTTTGCCGTGATTCTAATCAACTGGAGAAACCTTCCCCTGGCGGTCGGCGGAATCCTGACGGCGGCTTTTTCTCCAAAAGCCGTGGCGGGAGGTCTGTTCGGACAGGTGACGGTATCCGCCTTCGGCTCCCTGCGCTGGGGCGTTTCCCGGGGGATTTTTTCCAACGAGGCGGGGCTTGGGGCCGCGGGAATTTCCGCGGCGGCCGCGGATACCGAGGACTATATAAAACAGGGCTATATCAGCATGACGGGAGTGTTTCTGGATACGGCGGTGATCTGTACCGCTACGGGACTTGCGCTGGCGTCCTCCGGTGTTCTGGGAGCCGTAGACGGAGCGGGGAACCCGCTGACGGGAACCGCTCTTGCTTTGGCGGCCTTCCGCGCCGCGCTGGGAAGCTTCGGCGAACGGTTTATCGGCGTCTGCATCGTTCTCTTTGCCTTTGCGACCATCATCGGCTGGGCTTATCAGGGGGAGAGGGCCTTTGAGTTTCTGATGCGCGGCAGGGTAAAATATAACCTGTTGTACCGCTTTGTCTATGGCTTTGTGACCTTCGCGGGCTGTATCTGTCCGCTGCAGATTGTCTGGGATCTGTCCGATCTTTGCAACGGCCTGATGGCGGCACCGAACCTGATCTGCGTGCTGGCGCTGTCGGGGCAGATCTGTAAGGAGATCAGAGAGTATGACGCATTTTGAGCCGCGGGCTCCATTCGTTGACTTTTACGGCGATACATGGTAAGGTAAAAGTGTGCAAAGATTTTCTAAGCGGTCAAAGTACGCCCGCTAAGAAAATCTAAGTTGCACACGGAAGAATGCCCAAGAGAGGGCGTTGCCCACCTCTTTGGGCATTCTTCCCGGAAACGATAGATTCCGTGGAACCGAATGGTTCCGTGAGATTGGTTTATGTCCGCCGGAGCGGGCAAGGGGTATAGCTATAAAAAATTCAGGAAAGGGAGAAGCGCTATGATCAGACATATCTGCATGTTTACCTTAAAGGAAGAGAACCGGGAGGCGAATCTTGCCGAGTTCAAAAAGCGGGCGGAGGAATTGCGGAAGCTGGAAATGATTCGGGCCTCTGAGGTAGTGGAAAACGCGGAAGGAACGCCGGATACGAATTACGACGTGGCCCTGATTTTTGATTTTGATACGGTAGAAGAGCTGGAGGAATACCAAAAGTCCCCGCAGCATTTGCAGTTCGGAGAATTTGTGTTTTTGGTGCGGGAGAAAAGAGCCTGCATCGACTATGAATTTTAAGAGAATGACTGCCTGCGGCGAATGCTGCGATGCCTGCCCGAAGAAAGAAAGGGGAATTTGCAAAGGCTGCCTGGAGGCGGACGGTTATGTCCCGGAATGGGCGGAATCCGGCAGATGTAAAATACACGAATGTACAAGGCGGCATGACGCTGCCTTTTGCGGTATTTGCGGCGAGTTTCCCTGCGAGCGGCTGACCTCCGTCATACACTGGAATCCCAATATTGTGGAACATATGAAACAGCTTGCGGAGGAGTACACGGCAACGGTTTCCCGGGCGGCAGGAATGTCAGCAAATGATCGTTAAGGTGTTACCGCTGAAATTGAGTTTTATCGAAAGCGCGTTAAGATAGATGAGATGAAGCAGTGTCCGGCGCGAAAGCGACGGACGGAACGGATAAGGGAGGCGAGGCGGAGGATGGAGACAATCAGACCGGCGGGGAAGGAAGATGCGGAAATCGCTGCCAGCCTGGCAGTGCAGATGTGGAAGGAGCATTCCGTACAGGAGCTGGCGGATGAATTTGCGGAGCTGCTGGGAAAAGAAGACGCTGTGATTTTCCTTTTGCAGGAGCAGGACAAGCCCGTCGGATTTGCGCAGTGCCAGCTGCGGCATGACTATGTGGAGGGAACGGATTCCTCGCCTGTGGGATACCTGGAGGGGATCTTTGTCCTGGAGGAGGCGCGGCGCAAAGGCTTTGCCCGGAAGCTGCTGGCGGCATGTGAAAACTGGGCAAGGGAAAAGGGATGCACGGAGTTTGCCAGCGACTGCGAGCTTATCAATGAGGACAGCCGGAAATTCCATATGGCTGTGGCCTTTGAGGAGGCGAATCGGATTATCTGTTTTACGAAAAAATTATAAGTACTCGTTAAAAACAGGTCATATTTTCTCATCAAATTGGGAGTTGCAGGAATGAATGGGCATTAATTCATCCAGAGAAAAATTATGGAAGAAAAAATCACTTTATGCGGGGATAACTGTATAGAATGTCCCCGTTACAACGCGCACAGTGAACAGGAATTAAATGCTGCGGCCAAATTATGGTATCGGGTTGGTTGGCGTGATAGCATTCTCACTAACGAAGAAATTCAATGTACAGGCTGCTCTTCTCATAAAGAATGTACATATCAGCTGGTTGAATGTACAAAATCACATAATGTAGAAAAATGTAATTAGTGCAATTTGTTTCCTTGTGATAAAATTTCTGATATGCTAAAGCGATCCAGGGCAGATCAGAAAAAATGTAAAGAAATATGCTCGCCGGAAGAATATACGATGTTGGAGAAGGCCTTTTTTCATAAAGAAAGCAATTTAAAGAAATAACGGCGAATCACTGTTTGTGGAGTAGTTAGCTTGCGGCGGGAAATAAACTTGAAAAAAGAAAAAGCGCGCAAAAGCAGGCGCAGAAATGAGGGAGAAAGATGTCAAAGACCATCGAGAAATTTTTACGTTACGCGAAAATCGATACGCAGTCCGACGAGACGACAGGAACTACGCCCAGCACGGCGAAGCAGCACGAGCTGGCGAGGCTTCTTGTGGAGGAGCTGGAGCAGATGGGAGCGCAGGAGATCACCTATGACAGGGAGCACTGCTATGTCTATGCGTCGGTGCCTGCTTCGGAGAGCTGCGAGGAGGCTCCCGTGCTGGGCTTTATCGCTCATATGGATACTTCCCCGGCGGTGACGGATACGGATGTGAAGCCCCGCATCGTAGAGCGTTACGACGGAGAAGATATTGTGCTGAACCGGGAGGAGAATATCGTCCTGAGGACGGAGGACTTCCCGGAGATCAAAAAACTTGCGGGGAAAGATCTGATCGTGACGGACGGCAAAACCCTGCTGGGAGCTGACGATAAAGCGGGAATTGCGGAGATCATGGCGATGGCGGAGCATCTGCTGACGCATCCGGAAATCCGCCACGGAAAAATCCGGGTGGGATTCACGCCGGACGAGGAGATCGGCGAGGGGGCGGATCACTTTGACGTGGCGCTTTTCGGCGCGGATTTTGCCTACACCGTGGACGGCGGAGAGCTTGGCGGGCTGGAGGACGAGACCTTTAACGCGGCGGCAGGCAGGGTGACGGTGTACGGACGCAGCGTTCATCCCGGCGGTGCCAAGGGTAAAATGATCAATTCCATTCTGGTGGCCCAGGAATTTCAAAGTCTGCTCCCCGTGTTCCAGAATCCCATGTACACGGAGGGGTATGAAGGCTTTTTCCACCTGGACGGCATCAGCGGCAATGTGGAAAAGACTGTGGCGGACTATATCATCCGGGATCATGATAAGAATCTGTTCGAACAGAAGAAGCAGATGTTCCTGCAGTGCGCGGATTTCCTGAACCGAAAGTACGGGGAGGGAACCGTAGAGGCACAGGTCAGGGATTCCTATTACAACATGAAGGAGGTTTTGAAGCCTCACGCCCACCTGATGGAGAACGCCTGCCAGGCGCTGCGCGAGCTGGGGGTGGAGCCTGTGATCACGCCGGTGCGGGGAGGAACGGACGGCGCAAGGCTCTCCTACATGGGGCTGCCCTGTCCGAATCTGTGTACCGGAGGGGCCAACTATCACAGCCGCTTCGAATATGCCTGCGTGCAGTCCATGGAGACAGTGACCGAGCTTCTGGTGAAGCTGGCGGAGCGGTACGGAGAGGCGCATTTATGAATTTCAACTGGATCAATGGGGGCAACGCGGCGGCTGTGGCCTGTCTGATCGCAATCAACCTGATCGCCGCCGGAAAGGGAGTGGCTGAGGATTTTCGCAGTAAACATACGGTTATCAACCTTTTTGAGCAGATTGGAAGATACGGATGTATGATTTTCATGATCTTCCCGGTTTTTGTAAAGGGCTGGGAATTTGGCTTCCGATCTGTCGCGGAAATGCTGATTTGGGTGTGTGCTTCTGTTTTGCTTTTGGCTGTTTACGGGCTTTTGTGGATAAAATGGCAAGATTCGCTCGCTTCGAAAAATGTTTCGCATTCTTCTCTGGCTACTGCAAAGTTTCGTGATAGAACAAAAAAGTCCGTCGGCAGCGTCGGTATCCTCTACGGACTGGCGACTGTTCCGGTTCTTCTGTTTTTGCTGAACGGTATTCTGCTTCGGCATTTTGCGCTGGTTGCCGCCGTGCTGGTTTTTGGGGGGTTCCATTTGGCGGTGGTCAGGGAAAATATCAGAAAGGCTGGTAAGGATAATGAGGGAAGAATATGATATCGAGAAGCTAAATCCAGGAAAAAATCCTTACTCCAATAGAGTAAAAAAACAGATTACCATCCATATTGACGGAGAAATCATAGACTATTTCAAAAGTCAATCAGAAAATCTGGGAATACCTTATCAGACATTGATTAATTTATATTTATCTGATTGCGTGGCATCCCAAAGAAAGAAAGCGCCGGTCTATGAGACGTTGTACAGGAATCATTTTCCCCTCCGTCCCGAGGATTATGATGCTCCGACTCGGCTTGTAAGACGTGAAATGGAGCTGCAGGGGATCGATTTCGATGAAATGAGAAAGGCTTTCCCAAAGAGAATATACCTCCTTGCAGACAGTCTGTACGACACCATGCTTGCCCAAAAGGCCGGGACGCTTACCTGGCATGTGGGCGGCGAGGTATATGTTATGGATCATGACAACGCGGTGGGATTTGTAAAGGGAGAGATGTGCTCGCCGGGAATCGCGACGCAGGCGGAGGATCTGATCGCCGCAGGCGCGAAGGAGCTGATTCATGTAGGGTTTGCCGGGGGATATCCGGGAACAGAGATCGGCGATGTAGTGATTACGGACGGAGCCTATCACAATACGGCGGTTGCAGGCTTGTACGGCTGTGACGGAGAGATCGTCCGGGCTTCGAGGGAGCTCACGGATTTACTCTGCGGGGAGATGGGGGCAAAGGGGATTGTATATCGCAGGGGCTGCCATCTGACTACCGATGCGGGGTATGTTCAGCCGGACTGGAGTACAAAATATTATGAGAAGAAGGGCGTGCTGTGCGTTGAGATGGAGGGAGCGGGCCTGTTTTCCGTGGCGAGCTTTCGTTCCCGCCGTGCAGCCGGAATTTATGTCATATCCGATTCCGGTTCCGGAGAGGATTGGGAGCTGGGCTGGGGCGGACAGGCTTTGGAAGAAAGTATCAACAGAGTGATAGAGGCGATTGCGGATAAAGAATAGCGGATAACCGTAGCAACGTTCGAGGGGAGACATTGAGATGTACATCATGGGAAAATACTGGGACAACTATATTGGCGGCACGGACGACAGCTTAACCCTGTTAGACTATCTGGCCAGCAAGCGGAAAGAAGAACTCTCTTTAACGGAAATTTTTTCCGACACAGGGCTGGATAAGCTGTGTTGGAAATTCCGAAAGACTGATTGTGTGCTGGAATACAGAGACGAGAGAGGCAGGGAATATCCGTTTTACTATGCCATTGATCTGATTACCGACTTGTCCGCGCTGATGCTTGAGTGTAAGCATTGCGGCCGGATAAATCTGCGCGAATTATGCGGGGGCAGTTATAAGGGTGAGGTTTCGGGCGTCTGTATTATCGCGACGGAAGAGGAACAAAAGCAAATGTACGCGGCTCTGACGGATTTTACAGCGGATCCGCTTGCTTACGATTTATCCGAAATGTGTTCTGAGGAAGAGATGCGGGAGATGGCGGAGCTTTGCGGGGAACTGCGAAAGGAACTGTATGAAGAAGGGTAAGAAATGTATAGCAAAAACTTCATGGCGAAATGCCGGGAGTGGGTGCAAGGCTTTGAGCGGGAGAACGGGCGCAGGCAAAGGAGGACTATGGAAAGAAACATAAGCGTTATTAAAGATGTCAATGGGAATCAGATAGTAATGATAAATGATATACGATTTAAGGGCAGACAGAACATTGAATGGGATGAGGTTGAGCAATATTTAAAGCAATATGTTGGAGAATTTGTAGAAATTGCTGAAAATAAAGAAATCATATACATAGGCAATGATTTTCCTGATGAGTATACAGGATCCAATTATACAGCAAAGTTGAAAGGTGCTCTTGCAAAAGCAAAAGCGAATGCCGCACAAGGAATACCAGAAATCATTGAAATTGCAGAAAATAAGAGATTTCGGGATAATCTGGCAAAAAAGCACAATAAAAATGCAAAATTTGGATGGTATCGGTACGATTCCCGATTTGCTCTTCCAATTTTTGATGACTATGGAGAGGTTTTGCGTTATAATGTATTCCATGTGGAGCTTATTATAAGGCACGCAGAAGATAATAAATTATATCTGTATGACGTTATAAACATAAAAAAAGAAACAAGTACCCCGCTTGAGCCATAAGGCCGTACGGTTAAAAACTCATTTCTTTTATGTAATTATATGATAGAAGGGAAAAAAAGTCAATAGAAATGTATAACAAAATTGATTTTGAGCAAATAGATTTAAACGCACAGCCGCCAACAGAGGAGCCTGCCCGTCAATACTATTTCATGGCAAAACTTCGGGAGTGGGTGCAGCAGTTTGAACGGGAGAACGGGCGCAGGCCCACCTTTTTCATCCAGACCTTCGGCTGTCAGATGAACGCCAGGGATTCCGAGAAGCTGGCGGGAATCCTGAAGGGGGCCGGGTATGAGCAGGCGGGAAATGAAAAGGCGGATTTTGTAGCCTTCAATACCTGTACGGTGCGGGATAACGCCAATCAGAGGGTGTACGGGAGGCTGGGGGAGCTGAACGGGTACAAAAAGAGGAATTCGAAGATGAAGATTGCTCTCTGCGGGTGCATGATGCAGGAGCCTGCCGTCATTGAAAAGATCAAAAAGAGCTACGGTTTTGTAAATCTGTTGTTTGGCACCCATAATCTTTTCAAATTTGCGGAGCTTTTGTATACCGCCAACGTGACGGACGGCACGGTGATCGATATCTGGGAGGATACGGACAGAATCGTGGAGGATCTGCCCTCGGAGAGAAAGTATCCCTATAAATCCGGCGTCAATATTATGTACGGCTGCAACAATTTCTGCAGCTATTGTATCGTCCCTTATGTCAGGGGACGGGAGCGCAGCAGAGAGCCGGAGGAAATCCTGAAGGAGATCAGAACCCTTGTGGCGGACGGCGTGTCGGAGGTCATGCTGTTGGGGCAGAACGTCAATTCCTACGGCAAAAATCTGAGAGAACCCATGACTTTTTCGCAGCTTCTTCGGGAGGTGGAAAAAATCGAGGGGCTGAAAAGGATCCGGTTCATGACCTCTCACCCGAAGGATTTGTCCGATGAGCTGATTCAGGTCATGAAGGAGTCAGAAAAGATCTGCCGTCATCTGCATCTGCCGCTGCAGTCCGGCTCCACCCGGATTTTGGAGCGGATGAACCGCCGTTATACGAAGGAGCAGTATCTGGAGCTGGCGTTAAAGATTCGGCGGGAAATCCCGGATATCGCCATCACCACGGATATCATCGTAGGCTTCCCGGGGGAGACGCCGGAGGACTTAGAGGAGACCATCGACGTGGTGAGAAGGGTACGGTTCGAGAACGCCTTTACCTTTCTTTATTCAAAGCGTACCGGAACGCCTGCCGCCGCCATGGAGGATCCGATTCCGCCGGAGCAGGTAAAGGCAGGGTTCGACCGGCTGTTAAAAGTGGTACAGGAGACGGCCAGAGAGCAGGCGGCCGGACATCAGGGAAAGGTGATGGAGGCGCTGATCGAGGAGGTAAACGAGAGCGACTCGTCCATGGTCACCGGGCGTCTTTCCAACAATATGCTGGTACATCTGCCGGGGGACGCTTCGCTGATCGGGGAAATCGTGTCGGTGGCGCTGGAGGAATGTCACGGGTTCTATTATATAGGGCGCGCAGCGGAGGATATTTCTTCTTCCTTTTCGAGGAAGTAAAACAGTATATCAGATGAAAGCTGCGCCATATGGTTCTCGTCGGTTGGTTCTTGCTGATAAATTTGAAATTCGTTAGGGAATTATGACTGAGCAGACAAAACGGTAAATTTCGGCTTGCAGAGTTGTAAAGAAAGCCAGAAGATGGATGAACCAGGAAATACAGGGAGAAAAGGACAACAAAAGAACATGGAAAAAATTCTCAGGACAAGCATAGAAAAGATTCCGGCAGCCCCAGGCCAGCGGATTCTTGTGATCAGCGATATCCACGGGCATGTAAACCGGCTGGTACAGCTGTTGAAAAAGCTGGAGTACGGCGGAAACGATATTCTGGTCATCGTGGGGGATCTGATCGACAAGGGACCGGAGAGTCTGCGGGTGGTGCGGTATGTGATGGAGCTTTGCAGGCAGCGTCCGGTCTATGTGTCTATGGGGAACGTGGATTTGGGAAGATTACAGCAGATTTGGGATGACACGCCGGAATCGGACGAGGACTTTGCGGGATTTTTGAGGTGGTCCCAAGAGACCTGGGGGAGTTGTCTTGTCCTGGAGATGCTGAAGGAGCTGGGAATCGACGTCAGCCAGGTGGACGGCGGGAACGCTGGAGAAGCAAAAAAGCGGATCCGGGAAGCGTTTCGGGAGGAGCTGGACTTTCTGTGGAGCCGACCGACCGTCCTGACGGCGGGAGATTATCTCTTCGTGCACGGCGGAGTCCCCACAGACGATCTGGAGGTTCTCGCAAAGGAGGAACCTTTTTCTCTTTTGAAAAACGACGATTTCCTGAATAAGGGCCTTTGTTTTGAACGGTATACGGTGGTGACGGGTCATTGGCCGACCTGCCTTTACCGGCGGGATCAGGAGGACGTCAGTCCCCTGATCGAGCGAAAGAGAAGGATTGTCTGCATCGACGGCGGTTGCGGGCTGAAGTCTTCCGGACAGCTCAACGGGCTGATCCTGCCGGACTGCAGGGCGGGGCTTGACCGGATCCGTTGGACGTCCTATGATGACTTTCCGGTGGCGAGGGCGCTGGAGAACCAGGAGCCGACGCCATCCGCCATCCATATTCAGTATTTTGACAGCAGGGTCGAGCTTTTGGAGGAGAAGGACGGGCTTGCGAGAGTACGGCATCTGTCCTCCGGAGGAGTCTTAACCGTTCCGAAAAGCTGGACTTATCACGGCAGTCACGGCAGTCTGCACTGCAGCGACTGGTGCGACGGGAAGCTTTCGGTGGCTGCGGGGGAGGAGCTTTCGATTATCTTTGAGGCGGACGGCGGCTTTTATGCAAAAAAGGCGGGACGCATCGGGCGTTACGAGGGCCGGATCGAGTGGGTGACGTCGCAGGGACGTAAGATTCATGCAGATTATGAAAAGGCCTGCTTTGCGGAAAACCTTTCCTCCCATTGATTTACAAATACAATATTTTGTGGTAAAATAGGAGCAAATGCGCAATTCGTTGTGCGTCTGCTCTTTTTGATGAACAGAGGAATGTGAAGAACAGGAGAGTGCAAAAGATGCCGGAACAACAGATTCCAGTGGAAGATCTGACCCCGATGATGCAGCAGTATATGGAGACGAAAAAACAATATCCGGACTGTATTCTTTTTTACCGTCTGGGGGATTTTTATGAGATGTTTTTTGAGGACGCCCATATTGTGTCAAGGGAACTGGAGCTTACCCTGACCGGAAAGGCCTGCGGGCTGGAGGAGCGCGCTCCCATGTGCGGCGTCCCCTATCATGCGGTGGAAGGGTACTTGACCAAATTGGTCAACAAGGGCTACAAGGTGGCGATCTGCGAGCAGATGGAGGATCCGAAGCTGGCGAAGGGACTGGTGAAGCGGGATGTGACCCGGATCGTTACTCCGGGTACGAATCTGAACGTACAGGCGCTGGAAGAGTCCCAGAATAATTTCCTGATGTGCATCGCCTATACGCCTACCAAAATCGGAATCTCCGCGGCGGATGTGACGACCGGGGACTACTATCTGACGGAGGTGGAGGATTTAAGGAAGCTGAACGATGAGCTGATGAAATATGCGCCCTCCGAGATTATCTGTAACGAGGCTTTTCTGGTAAGCGGGTTTAACGTGGAGGAAATCAGGGGGCGGTATCGCGTCCCGGTAAACGCGCTGGAGGCGCATCTCTTCGACGACGACGGCTGCCGGGGGATTCTGCTGCGTCATTTTAAGGTAAATACGCTGACCGGCCTGGGAATCGAGGAATTCCCCATGGGAATGATTGCCGCGGGGGCACTTCTGCAGTATCTATACGAAACCCAGAAGACGGAGCTGGCGCATTTTACCCATATTTCTCCTTACCTTACCAGCAAGTACATGCTGTTAGACAGCGCTACCAGGCGGAATCTGGAGCTGACGGAAACCCTGCGGGAAAAGCAGAAGAGGGGCTCTCTTCTCTGGGTATTGGATAAGACGAAGACGGCGATGGGCGGCAGGCTGCTGCGCAGTATGCTGGAGCAGCCGCTGATTGAAAAAAAGGAGATGGAGAAGCGTCTGGACGCGATTGAGGAGCTGAACGGAGACAGTGTGTCCCGGGACGAGCTGCGCGAGTACCTGAATCCGGTCTATGATCTGGAGCGCCTGCTGAGTAAGGTCACCTATAAGACGGCCAATCCACGGGATTTTATCGCGTTCCGCAATTCTCTGGAAATGCTGCCGGCCATCAAAAAGGTGATGAAGGACTTCGGAAAGGAGGAGCTTTGCTCTATCGAGCAGGAGCTGGACGCGCTGGATGATGTTTATCAGCTGATATCAGCTTCGATCCAGGAGGATCCGCCGATCACGATCCGGGAAGGCGGCATGATCCGGGACGGCTTCGACGAGACGATCGATATGCTGCGCAGCGCCAAGCGGGACGGCAAGCAGTGGCTGACTCAGCTGGAGGAGCAGGATCGGGAGCGGACAGGGATCAAAAATCTCCGCATCAAATACAACAAGGTCTTCGGCTATTATTTTGAAGTGACCAATTCCTTTAAAAATCTCGTTCCGGAGGATTATATCCGAAAGCAGACGCTGACCAACGCGGAGCGCTATACGACGCCCCGGCTCAAGGAGCTGGAGGACACGATTCTGAACGCGGAGGATAAGCTGACCTCCCTGGAATACGATATTTTCTGCCGGGTGAGGGAGTCAATTGCCCAGGAGCTGGAGAGGATCCAGCGGACGGCCAAGGCGATCGCCAGGCTGGATGTCTATGCCTCCCTGTCCCTGGTGGCGGAGAGAAACCGTTATGTCCGCCCGAAGCTGAACGAGAAGGGACTGATCAATATCCAGGACGGCAGGCATCCTGTGGTGGAGCAGGTGATCACCAACGATCTCTTCATCGCCAACGATACCTATCTTGACAACGGAAATCACTGCATCAGCGTTATCACCGGCCCCAACATGGCCGGAAAATCCACCTATATGCGGCAGACGGCGCTGATTGTTCTGATGGCGCAGGTGGGCTGTTTTGTACCGGCGAGGAGCGCCGATATCGGGATCGTAGACCGGATCTTTACCCGGGTGGGGGCTTCTGACGATTTGGCCAGCGGCCAGTCTACCTTTATGGTGGAGATGAACGAGGTGGCCAATATCCTGCGGAACGCCACCTCGAAGAGCCTGTTGATTCTGGATGAAATCGGGCGCGGCACTTCTACCTTCGACGGACTGAGCATCGCCTGGGCTGTGATCGAGCATATCAGCAACCGGAAGCTTCTGGGGGCCAAGACCCTGTTCGCCACGCACTATCACGAGCTGACCGAGCTGGAAGGGAAGATGAGCAACGTAAACAATTACTGCATTGCCGTAAAGGAGTGCGGGGACGATATCGTTTTCCTCCGCAAGATTATCAAGGGCGGCGCGGACAAGAGCTACGGGATCCAGGTGGCAAAGCTGGCCGGAGTGCCGGATATGGTCATCGACCGGGCAAAGGAAATCGTAGAGCAGCTGACAGACAACGATATTACGGAAAAGATCCAAAGCATTACGGTAGACGTCAAAGGGGACGGGAAGACGAAAAAGCAGCCGCACCTGGACGAGGTGGATCTGGCGCAGATTTCTCTCTTTGACACGGTGACGGATGAGGATGTGCTGAAGGAGCTGATGGAGGTGGAGGTCAATACCATGTCTCCGCTGGACGCGCTGAATACCCTGTACCGGCTGCAGAATAAGCTGAAGAACCGGTGGCAAAGTGTGTAAAGGAGAGAAAGATGGCGCAGATACATATTCTGGATTCGGAGACAGTGGATATGATCGCCGCGGGAGAGGTTGTGGAGCGGCCCTCCAGCGTGGTAAAGGAGCTTGTGGAGAACGCCATCGACGCGGGTGCCACTGCGGTCACGGTCGAGGTGCGGGACGGCGGCATCGAGTTCATAAGAGTTACGGACAACGGATGCGGTATGGCGGGGGAACAGCTGCGGACGGCCTTCCTTCGGCACGCTACCAGCAAGATCGAGAACGCGGGGGATCTGACACGGATTTCCAGTCTGGGATTTCGGGGGGAGGCTTTATCCAGTATCGCCGCCGTGGCGAAGGTGGAGGTGATCACCAAGACGGCGGACAGCATTACGGGAAGCCGAATCCTGCTGGAGGGCGGCAGGGAGATCGGCCTGGACGAGGTCGGCGCGCCGGACGGCACAACCTTTCTGGTAAGAAATCTTTTTTTCAATACGCCGGTAAGGCGTAAATTCCTGCGCCAGCCCGCTACGGAGGGCGGTTATATTGTAGATCTCATGGAGCATCTCGCTCTTTCCCGGCCGGACATTTCCTTTAGGCTTATGGTGGGGAACCAGATGAAGTTTCACACCTCCGGAAACGGCGATCTGCGGGAGGTCATTTACCGGATATACGGGAGAAATACCGCCGGCGCGCTGGCTCCCATTCAGGCGGAGCAGGACGGAATCCGGATCGAGGGTTATCTCGGAACGCCGGTACAGGTGCGCTCCAACCGAAACCATGAGATTTATTTTATCAACGGGCGGTATATCCGCAGCAATATCATTGCGAGAGCGCTGGAGGAGGGCTATAAGGAATACCTGATGCAGCATAAGTTTCCTTTCTGCGTACTGCATATTTCCATGGATACGGAAGAGGTAGACGTAAACGTGCACCCCACCAAGATGGACGTACGCTTTCACAACGCCATGGGCTTCAGCGCTTTTCTGTGCGGCGCGGTAAAATACACGCTGCTGCATAAGGAGATGATCCCCGAGGCGGTTCTGGAGACCCGTCGGGAGCAGCTGGCAGCCCAGCGGGAGGAAAGGAGACAGCGGGAGAGCGAGAGGACTCCGGAGCCCTTCGAGCAGCGGCGCAGCGGAGCCTATCAGGTGAGGGAGGAGACGAAATACCGGGCCGAGCATCCTGAAATGAAGGAATTCATTCAGAATCCCCTCTGGGGGAAGGAAAAAGAGGCGGTAAAACCGATAAAAATGACGGATAAAACGTCAAACGGCAGTGAAAAGTCGCTGTCGGAGGTTTTTTTTACGGAGACCAACGAGGAGCCGGATAAGGAGCCAGCAGGCGTTTCGCGCTCCGGGATGCTGCAGGACTCCGGGACGCCTGTTCAACTGAACCTCTTTGAAGAGCGGATTCTCTCCGCGGAGAGCCGGAGAAAGTATCGTCTGATCGGCCAGGTGTTCGAGACCTACTGGCTGATCGAGTATGAGGATCGTATGCTGATGATCGACCAGCACGCGGCCCATGAAAAGGTAAACTACGAACGGCTGATGAAGCAGTATCGGGAGAAAAACGTAGTATCCCAGACGCTGATGCCCCCGGTGATTGTCAGCCTTTCCGGACAGGAGGAGGTCTCCCTGCGGGAAAACGCGGCGGTTTTCGCGTCGCTTGGCTTCGAGATAGAGTCTTTCGGGGGAAGCGAATATGCCCTGCGGGGCGTACCGGCGGATCTGTACGGCTGCGACGAACGGGGACTGTTTCTGGAGGTATTGGATCAGCTGGCGGAGGGAAAGAATTTTGGCGGAATCCGCGTGGTGGAGGAAAAGATCGCCTCCATGTCCTGCAAGGCGGCGGTCAAGGGAAACAATTTGCTGCATCCGGCGGAAGCGGAAGCTCTGATCGACGAGCTGCTGACTCTGGAGAATCCCTATAACTGCCCCCACGGGCGTCCGACCGTAATCGTTATGACGAAGGCGGAGATGGATCGAAAGTTCAAGCGGATTGTGGAGTAAGGCGGAACGGAGCGGAATACAGACGCACTGCGAAAAAGGGCGGAACGGGCGGAAATAAAGACGTACTGCAAAAAGGCTGGAAACGGGACAAGCTCAGGCGTTTTACAAAAAGGCCGTTTCAGATGCTTTGCGAAAAAGATAGGAGGTGACGGAAGGTGGAGAAGGGAGGAAGCGCGCCGCTTCCCATGATCGTGCTCACAGGGCCTACCGCGGTGGGAAAGACGAGACTTTCCATCGCCCTGGCCAAGGCGGTAGGCGGGGAGATCCTGTCGGCGGATTCCATGCAGGTCTATCGACACATGGATATCGGCTCGGCTAAGGCGACCTGGGAGGAGATGCAGGGAGTGCCGCATCATATGATCGACATTCTGGAGCCATGGGAGCCCTTCAGCGCAGCCCTGTTTCAGGAATACGGGAAGAGGATTGCCGGGGAAATCCACAGCCGGGGACATATCCCCATCGTCACCGGGGGAACCGGCTTTTATATTCAGGCGCTGCTGCGGGATATCGACTTTTCCGGAGGTCAGGCAGGGTCGGAAGGGGAGAAAAAAGAGCAGGCGGAAAAGTCAGGTGATGGGAAAGAAACGATAAGGGAAGAAGGTCTCGAACAAGAGAAGGAGACGGTTCGGGAGAGGCTGGAGAGGCTGGCCCGGGAAAAGGGCCCCCTGTACCTGCACGAGCTGCTGCGGCAGGCGGATCCGGCCTCCGCGGAGGCCATCCACGCAAACAATATCAAGCGTACCATCCGCGCTCTGGTGTTTTATGAGCAGACGGGACAGCGGATCTCGGAGCATAACGAGCGGGAAAAACAGAAGGAAAGCGCCTATCGCTCCTGTTATTTCGTGCTGAACGAGGAGCGGGACAGGCTCTACGCCCGCATTGAGCGGCGGGTGGACGAGATGCTGGCGGCGGGACTGGTCGACGAGGTGCGGGCGCTCCGCGGGATGGGCTGCGACAGAAGCATGATCTCCATGCAGGGGCTGGGGTATAAGGAGATTCTGGCCTGGCTGGAGGGGGAGTACTCTTACGAGGAGGCCGTGGAAATTCTGAAGCGGGATACCCGGCGCTTTGCCAAGCGCCAACTGACCTGGTTTCGGCGGGAGAGGGATGTGATCTGGGTCAACAAGAGCGAGTTTGACTATGACGAGGGGAAAATGTTGGATTTTATGCTCGACCGGCTGCGGGAGCGGGGCGTCGTCCCGCCTGCGTGAAGCGGACATCAAGCGTCACCCATCCCGCCTGCGTGAAAGGGGACGTACACAGGCGCCGTTTCTGGCTGCCGGAAAGAGTCGGACAACCTTTCCAAGGGAAGGGTAAGACAAAAACGGGAAGGAGCATTCCGAATATGAGGCCATCGATTTATTTGTTTTCCGGGCCATGCGGCTGCGGGAAGACCAGCCTGACAGGGGCTTACGCGAAAAAACTGGTGAATGAGGGAAAGAGGAAGCAGATTTATGTCATTCACGGCGACGATTTTCACGCGGGCTTCGTGGAGACGGACGAGAAAGGCCCCTTTTTTGAGAACGGACAGGCTTCCAACGCTTTCGTCTGGGAGGAAATTCTGCGGTTCAACTGGGAATGTATTTTAGATACCGCAGCCAGGGCGCTCTCGAGGGGGATTGACGTGGCGGTGGACTATGTGGTGGAGGAGGAGCTGCCGCTGATGCAAAATCTGGCGCAGAGATACCGGGCCGATCTGTATTACGTTGTGCTGACTGCTTCCGAGGAGGCTATCCGACAGCGGATCGCGGCCAGAGGAGATGTGGAGATGACGGAGCGCGCCCTGTTTTTGAAGAACAAGCTGGATCACATGCCGGAGAATCAGGGGCATCTCTTTGACAACACGGAAAAAAACCTGGAGCAGGAGCTGGAAGCGCTGGAGATGGAGAGGTTTCTATGCGGACGGAGGTTGAAATGATCGAAAAGGAACGGAAGGAAATGTACGCCCGGATGGGCGTGGGAGAGGCCGTCTATGAATACGGGGAGAAAATTCTGGAAAAACTGAATCAGCGGTTTCAGGAGATCGACGAGGTGGCCGAGTACAATCAGCTGAAGGTAATTCAGGCCATGCAGGAGAGCCGGGTCAGCGAGGCCTGTCTGACCGGTACGACCGGGTACGGCTATAATGACCTGGGCCGGGAGACACTGGAGCAGGTTTACGCGAAGGTGTTCCATGCGGAGGACGCGCTGGTGCGGCCCCAGATCACCTGCGGGACACACGCCCTGGCGCTGGCCCTGATGAGCAATCTGCGGCCCGGGGACGAGCTTCTCTCCTCGGTGGGAAAGCCTTATGACACGCTGGAGGAGGTTATCGGAATCCGGCCGTCCCGAGGGTCGCTTGCGGAATACGGCGTCGCTTACCGCCAGGTAGATCTGCTGGAGGACGGAAGCTTTGACTATGAGGGGATCCGAAGGGCGATCGGCGGGAGAACCCGGCTGGTGACGATCCAGCGCTCCAAGGGCTATCAGACCCGACCCACCCTGTCCGTGGAGCGGATCGGGGAGTTGATCGCCTTTGTCAAGGGAATAAAGCCGGACGTAATCTGCATGGTGGATAACTGCTACGGGGAGTTTGTGGAGACGATGGAGCCGTCGGATGTGGGGGCGGATATGACGGTGGGCTCCCTGATTAAGAATCCCGGCGGGGGGTTAGCCCCCATCGGAGGCTATATCGCCGGGCGGAGGGACTGCGTCGAAAACGCCGCCTTCCGGCTGACCTCGCCGGGTCTCGGCCGGGAAGTGGGCGCGTCGCTGGGCGTCCTGAAGGATTTTTATCAGGGACTGTTCCTGGCACCGACGGTTACGGCAGCCGCGCTGAAGGGGGCGGTCTTTGCCGCAAATCTGTACGAGCCTCTTGGGTATGGAGTGACGCCGGACAGCCGGGAGAGTCGGCATGATATTATCCAGGCGGTCACCTTCGGCAGCCCGGAGGGAGTCGTCGCTTTCTGTCAGGGAATTCAGTCGGCCTCGCCGGTAGACAGCCATGTGACGCCGGAGCCCTGGGATATGCCGGGGTACGATTCTCCGGTCATCATGGCGGCGGGAGCCTTTGTGTCCGGCTCCTCGATTGAGCTGTCGGCGGACGGCCCGATCAAGCCTCCTTACGCGGTTTATTTCCAGGGCGGCCTGACCTGGCCGCACGCCCGCTTCGGTATCCTGAAATCGCTTCAGGCGCTGGTAGACGGGGGGCTTGTGGCGGCGGAAAAACTGCGGGTGTAGCTTGCCGTCGAAAAAGATAAAAATAAAATCTTTGATTTTTGTGTACAGCTCGTCCTTTTTGTGGTACTATAAAAAGACGTATGGAACGTATTTTGCGTGGGCGGCAAAGTATCCTGCAATACAAAAGAAAGATGAGGGATTGTTTTGAAAAAAGGGAATTGGCTGCCGGTGCTCCTGGTTCTGGTGGGATTTGTAATCGGCGGTTTTATCGGTTCTTATTTTGACGGAAGCTTCCTGAATTATGGGAGATCCTTCGGGCTGAGTTCCCCGATCGTCCTGGATATGGGCTTTTTTATCCTGACCTTCGGACTGTCGATCAATATTACCATCGCCAGTGTGATCGGCGTGCTCATCTCACTTGTGGTATACCGTTTCATCCGTTGAGGATATTCGATGTGTCGGAGAAGGTAGAAGGAGACACATGGCGGAAAACCAAAAAAGGAATCAGCAGGAGCTGCCTTATGAGCGGTTTCTGCGCTTTGGGCCGGAAAGCCTGACGGAAGCGGAGCTTCTGGCCATCATTATCCGAACCGGGACGAAGGAAAAGAACGCGCTGCAGCTGGCGGAGGAGGTTCTCCAGCTGGCCCGTTATCCCCGGGAGGGACTGCTGGGACTTTACGAGATCAAGCTGGAGGAGCTGGAAAACATCAAGGGGATCGGCGAGGTCAAGGCGGTAAAGCTGAAATGTCTGGCGGAGCTCTCCATGCGGATGAGCTCGGCCACGGCGAAGACCGGAATACGGATTAAAAACGCCGCGCAGGCGGCCTCCCTGTTTATGGAGCGGCTGCGCCACCGGGACACGGAATGTGTGTTTCTGCTGAGCCTTGACGCGAAATGCCGGGTGCTGCGCGAGAAGAAGCTGTCCGAGGGAAGCGTGAGAAGCTCGCTGATCTCGCCCCGGGAAATTTTCCTGGAGGCGCTGGACGCGAAGGCCGTCAATATCATGCTGCTCCACAATCATCCCAGCGGGGATCCTGCGCCCAGCGGCGCGGATCGGGAGATTACCGCCCATCTGAAAGAGATGGGCGGCAAGATGGATATTCCGCTTCTGGATCACATTATCATCGGCGATAATCAGTATTACAGCTTTAAAGAGTCGTCCTGGCTCGGAGAGTAGGATTCTATTGTATACGTTCAGAAAGGGGTTGTCGTTTTGGCAAACAATGCATTTGGTATCGACCTCGGTACAAACAACATCAAGATCTACAACAGGAGCGATGACAGCGTTCTGGTGGAAAAGAACATGATCGCCATCGAGAACAAGAACACCCTGTTCGCGTATGGGAACTCTGCATTTGAAATGTATGAGAAGGCACCCGGAAATATTCATATTT
>JAMPIG010000025.1 GCA_023662875.1 Roseburia sp.
CCAGATGCTGAAAGGAAAAACGGTTCGGCTGCTTTGCCAGAGCGGCAGGCATATAGCTGAACTGCAGAAAAGGCTTCAGACGGATGTCTCTTAAAAAATCCAGCACCAGATCAATATAGACAAAATTATAGCGCGGAACATTTTCCTCGTTCATCGTAAAAACAAACAGTTGATCCGAAAAAATCCCATTGAAGAACAGATATTTATAACCGATATCCCGCTGCAGGCGGCGCAGCATGGTCTGAACCTCGCCCAGCAGAATATCCGCGGCCTGCCCGATGGCGGCCACGGTTTTCCAGGTATGTCTTAAAGGCGTTGCGGGAGTCTGCGTGGAGAAAGCGCCCTTTGCGGAAACCGGCGGAATGACGAGGGGTTGAGCGGTATCCTGCTGTAAATGCTTTTTCAGCCCTGCCATGTAATTGTGTTGTTCCAGGGGCATGAAAGAGCTTGCGGAGGCTTGCTTTTGCTTCCGGCGGTAGGCGCTGGGAAGCATACCGTATTCCTTCTTGAAAATCTGGGTAAAAGCGTGATTGTTTGGGAAACCGCTGTCCGCTGAAATTTCCTCCATGTTCTTTTCCGTATTTATGAGGTCGTGGACGGCATGATTGAGCCGCAGCTGCGTCAGGTAGGTCAGATAATTGACTCCGAACTGCTCCACGAAAAATTTTGACAGATAGGGGGCGGACAGATGAATTTTGTCCGCCAGCTGCGACAGGGAGAGATCTTCCGTATAGTGTTCCTGGATGATCTGAACAATCTCGTCCACTCTGGAGGCATAGCGGTGATTGCGCTGGTCGATGGCGGCGGAACGCTCCACGCGGAAATGGGTAAACAGAATTTCCATCAGCTGATAGATATAGATCCAGTTCCGCAGCTCGTACCCGGTGCGCTGATCCGCGTTATTTTTCACGATCAGGGCGATGATGCGGCGCATTTGCCGGAAGGCTTCCTCGTTGCCGGACATCCGGCTGTTGCACTCAAATTTCGGATGAAGCGGGACGGCAAAGTTCTTTTCCAGAGAAGTCTGATCCATCTGAATCGATACATAGACGCAGTCGGAGGATCGCAATTCGTGGACTGTGTGTTTTTCTATCGTGAGAATATCGTCTGTCTGCAGCCGGTAGAGCTGGTCTTCCACGGAAATATTACAGCTGCCGCTTAAAATAAAAATAATTTCAAAGTAATCGTGCATATGCGCGCTGATATGTCCGATCTGATGCAGGGTGCATTTAAAAGGAGTATGTGATTCAAAGGTTGAAATTTCATAGGTTTTTGCCATGGCTTTAGTCTCCTGCCTTAGAAATTCTCCGCGAGACAACCTTTGCGGCGAACGAAAATTGTCAACGACAATTAGAACCTCTTTTCACCGGGTGAAGTCTCTTTTCACTCTAGTATACCAGATAATCCCGTGAAAAGCATCCGAAAAGATTAAAAATATCAGGAAAAATCCCGGAAATCAAAAAATAGACAAAATAGAAAAGTAAAATTTGTGACAAAAATATAAAAACCTTAAAAATTTAATCTATTTTTTGAAAGAGAAAGATAGATGCCGACGGCATTTGAGGAAATCCGTTTTCAAAAGCTTAAAAAAAGATGGAAAAGGGAAAAAGAATCGAATGGGTTTTACGGCCGGGAAATCTTATACTGTAAGCTGTCAGGTACAGGAAACAAAAAGAGATTGTCTGTGCCGCCGCCGATACGCGGGAAGCGTACAGGGATGCGAGGATGGCATGACAGGAGCCTTGGCGCAGGAGAGAAAGCGCACTGCGCGTAAAGATGAGGGAGCAAGCATGGAGAAACCAATTCTGCAGTTGAAAAATATTTCCAAGAGGTTCGGGAGCGTGACGGCTCTGAACCGTGTGTCCCTGGACGTGTACCCGGGGGAAATACGGGGACTGATCGGGGAGAACGGCTCCGGTAAATCTACGATTTCATCCATTGCGGCGGGAATGCAGAAGGCAAACGAAGGGGAAATGACTTTTCAGGGGCGGCCCTGGAATCCGGGCAGTATGATAGAAGCTCTGCAGCACGGGATCGGAATGATTGTGCAGGAGAGCGGAACCATCGAAGGGGTTACCGTAGCCGAGAATATTTTCCTGGGCGAGCTGGATTTGTTCCGAAATAAGCTGGGACTCATCGACCGGAAGCGGATGAACCGGATGGCTGACGAGGCGATGGCGGCAATCGGGGTGGATTCCATAAAGGGCGGTATGCCGATGGCCGCGTTGGATTTTCAGACCAGAAAGCTGGTTGAGATTGCGAAGGTGGTTCGGAAGGAGTCGGATATTCTGGTGATCGACGAGACCAGCACGGCGCTCTCCCATGACGGCAGAGAGATTATGTACCGGCTGATCAAGAGGTTCCGGGATGACGGGAAGGCGGTTATCTTTATTTCCCATGACCTGGAGGAAATCATGGAGGTGTGCGATACTCTGACGGTTCTCAGGGACGGGAACCTGATCCGTACCTTCCGGAAGGAAGAGTTTGATGCGGATGCGATCCGCACCAGTATGATCGGCAGAGAGCTTCAGGGGGACTATTACCGAAGCGACTATAACGCTTCCCGGCGGGATGAGGTTTCCTTGAAGGCGGAGGGGCTGAGGCTGGGAGAAGAGTTAAAGGATGTCAGCATCACGCTCTATAAGGGAGAAATCGTAGGAGTCGGCGGTCTGTCCTCCTGCGGAATGCATACTCTGGGCAAGGCGCTGTTCGGGGCTGCCCCGTTAGAGAGGGGAAGCGTCACGACCGCGGACGGGAAAGAAATAAAGGATCCGGCGGGAGCGATGAAGGAGGGCTTCGGGTATGTCTCCAAGGATCGGGATGTGGAGTCTCTCTGTCTGACTGCAAGTATCCGGGACAATATCGCGATCGCCGGTATGGAGAAATATGCAATCGGAGGCTTCCTCATCACGAATCGGAAAGAAAAGGAGTATGTCAGCCGACAAATTCGCGAGTTATCGATTAAATGCTATGATTCGGAGCAGCTGACCGGGCAGCTTTCGGGAGGCAACAAGCAGAAGGTGGTTTTCGGGAAATGGATCGGGTGCGGCAGCGAAATCCTGATTCTGGACTGTCCCACCAGAGGCGTCGATATCGGCGTGAAGCAGGCGATGTATCAGCTGATGACGCAGCTTAAGAAAGAGGGTAAGACCATTCTCATGATCAGCGAAGAGCTGCCGGAGCTGATCGGAATGAGCGACCGCATCCTGATTATGAAAGACGGGAAGATTACAAAGGAATTTGAGCGCAGCGCAGAGCTGTCGGACGCGGATATTATAGAGTATATGATCTAATGAGCGCAGAGGGAAAACAATCGTCTGCGAAGCAGGACAAGAACAGGAGGCGCTTATGGAAAGCAGGAAAGAAAAAAAGAACGGTTCGGACACCTATAAAATACGGCAGATTATGATCGCGCTGCTTCCCCTTGCGGCGCTGGCGGTTCTGTTCGTCGTCTTCTGCGGCGTGGTCGGGGCGAAGGGGTATCGCCTGGATATGTATTTGAAGATTGTCTTTAACGAAGGCGTTGTTCTGGCGGTAGTCGCGACAGGGGCAATCTTTATCTATACCCTTGGAACCTTTGATATCAGTCTGGGGGCGGCTACGCTGTTTGCGGCGACCATGGGAGTTACGGTATATAACGCGACGGAAAGTCTCCCGCTTATGATACTGGTGATTTTCGGAACGGGTATTCTCTGTTCCCTTTTGAACTCGGTGCTGGCGTCGGTCTTCCATATACCGGCCTTTGTGACGACGGTGGCAATGATGTCCGTATTGTCCGCGGTGGCGGCGCAGATTATTACCACGAACGGCGGCGCGATTGGAGGAATCAGTATTCCCCGAACAGTGCTGAAGCCTTTTGACACCATGAGCTTTAAAATCCTGCTGCTGGCGCTGTTTTTCCTGTTCTGCTTCTTTGTGTTTCAGCTGACGAAAACAGGCCGCAGGCAGAAATTTATCGGCGGGAATCCGATCTGCGCGGCACTGACCGGTATCCGCTATAACAAGTACGCCGTCATAGCCTTTACTATGACGGGGATCGGCGTGGGGCTGGGAGCGTTTCTGACGCTGGTTTATACGCCCTCCGTTACCACGACGACGGCGTCCAGTATCGGAATGCACATTTTTATCGCTATCGTCTTTGGGGGTATGCCGATTTCGGGAGGCGCGAGATCCCGGATTTATGCGGCGGTTGTGGGAGGATTCTCCTTTATGCTGCTGAACGATATTCTGGAGATTCTGATCGAGAGCAGCGCCGCTTACGGGATTACGCAGGTAATCAGCGCCGTGTTCTTTCTGGCGGTGGTCTACATAACCGGTATGAACTACAGAACCAGCCTGCTTCCAAGATAAGTCTGCAAAGAACAGGCATTTTCCGGAATCGCCAGATTCCGTGGGATCGCCAGATTCCGTAGCATCGGTTTATGCCGCCGTTGGCGGTATGGCGGAATTTAGCGCATGGTGCGTTAAAGATAAATGCGTCCGGCACAAAGCTGCTGGACGCCACTCAGACAAGGAGGAAAAATTTATATGAAAAAAGGATTCAAGAAGTTATTGTGTTTCGCTTTGACCGGTATTCTGGCAGTCGGTATGCTGGCAGGGTGCGGTTCGGACGACGGCGGAAGCAGTTCTGCGCCGAGCTCCGATAACAGCTCCGTCAGCAGCCCCAGCGAGGCGGGCGGCAGCTCCGCCGCAGGCACGGAGGAGCCTGCGGGCAGCGGTTTTTCGACGGAAGGCGTTAAGATCGGCGTTCTGGTTGCGGACGTAAGCGGCGAGGAGGCTCAGGGCTTCCGCTCCTATTATGAGAATTATCTTGCGGAGCAGTACGGCGTTACCTTTACCTATACGGACGCCCTGGCAAGCGCGGAGGACGAAAAGACGGCGATCGAGAAGTTTGTCTCCCAGGGCTATCAGGCGATTATTTCCCTGTCGAGCAGCGACCGGGCGATGCAGATTGAGACCTGCGAGGAATACGGAGTTTACTACGCGATTGCTTCCGGCGTATTGGATTCCGAGCAGTACGAGACCTACAAGGGTTATGAGTATTTCGCGGGGCAGATCGGACCCAGCAACGAGACAGAGTTCGAGGCCGGAAAGGCTATGGGAGAGTATTACAAGGGACAGGGCGTATCCGCTGTAGCGATCTACGGCGCGTTTATCCCCAACCCGATGCATGTTTACCGCGCGGCGGGCGTGCTGGCAGGGCTTGGCGACAGCTACGGCGGAACGACGGAGATGGACGCTATCGCGGGACAGATCTTCCAGGATCAGGGCGTGAAGCTGGATAAGGTTTCCGGCGATGTAGAGGTAGCGGCCTATCTTCAGGGGTACGGCGATACGACGACGGATGAGCTGAACGCGGCGATCCAAAAAAGTCCGGATGCGTTCCTCTCGGTAGGCATGGCGACCACCTTCTTTACCCAGTCCCTAAATGAGGCGGGAATCTCCTTCGCGGATATCGATTCCTTTACGCAGGCGAACGGAATCGCGATCAAGGATGGCAAGCTGACTTATCTTGCCGGGAAATATTCTTCCTCCATCGGTCCGGTGTTCGCTCTGATTATCAACGCGGTAAACGGAAATGTCATCCGCGATAACGGCAATGCGGTATCAATCAGCCAGGGATACCTGGTGGCTACGGACGGAGCGTCCTTTGACGAATATTATGTATCGGACAACGGCGACGCGCCGATTTACGATAAGGCAGCGCTGGATAGTATTATCGGCGCAAACGTAACCTTTGAGGATGTGAAGAAGCTGGTAGAGTCCAAGTAGCGAAAAGAATATCCGGCTGAATCGCTGTCGATTCGGCCGGATAATATGGCACATTACGCATCGCATAGAGGGAAGTGCGTAAGAATACAGGCATGACAACAGCAGTAAAGGTAGTTCTCGGACTGCGGAAAGGCAGGGGCATTAATATGAGTACGTCGAAGAGAATAGCGGGAACTCTGGCAATTCCGATCATTTCAGCCGTCCTTTTGGAGGCAGTCTGTCTCGGGAACGGCCAGCATATCATCACCAATATGAGAAGCTTTCATAATTTTGTGGTATATACGGCTATTGTAATGGTTACCACGATGGCGCTGTCGATCAATTTAAACAGCGGAAGATTTGACTTTTCCCTGGGATCTATGGCGGCGCTGTCCGCGGTAATCGGGGCGAAGGCTGCGTACGCGGTATTGGGCGGAGGAGCCGGAAGCGCCGCGCTTATGCTGCTGGTAACCGTTCTTGCGGGGGCGGTTCTGGGATTGGCTTCGGGAACATTATACGTCGTTCTCAGGATACCGCCGATCATCACGTCTCTGGGAGTCACTTTGATCTATGAGGGGCTTCTTTATACGGTTACCGGCGGAAAATACCTGATGGCGGAGGTGCAGAATTCTTCGATGTCCGGGTTTGTGGGAACCTGGGTTTACGCGGCGGTGATAATCGCGATCGTTCTCGGGATTATGATACTTATTTTCGATCATACAAAATTCGGATACGATTACAACGCGCTGAAAAACGGACAGAAGGTAGCGGTAAACACCGGAATCCGAGAGGTTCGGAATGCGCTGGGGTGTTATATCATCAGCGGAGCGCTGATGGGAATCGTGGGCTTTTTAAACGCGGCGCGCAATACGAATATCAACGGGGGACAGCTGAATTTCGGCTCGATTGCCATCATGTTTACGGCGTTCCTGCCTATGTTTATCGGATCCTATATCGGCAGGTTCAGCAATGAAAAGCTGGGATTTTTACTGGCGGCGGTCTGCATGTCCCTGCTGAACTCTGCCTTTGCGGCATTGTCGAACGTTGTGACGGCGTCGATGCAGTCCATCATCAACGCGGTATTGTTGATGGTATTCCTGATCTACCTGAATAATGAAAAGCTGCTCGTCAAAATTTTTTCCATGAAGAAATTCTAAGAATTGTTTGTGCCATCGAAGATGGTGCCGATGCCGTCAGCGGCATGACGGGAAGCAGGGGGAGGCCGGAATGTATAAAAACCGGGAATTATTGGATAAAGCGGCAGCCTTGCTGCCCAAGCTGAGGGAAACGAGGGTGGAAGCCGTCCGGACGGTAGAGGTTTCCAGAGACAGAGAAGGAAAAGTGTCGGTTCAAAGCGCGGAGGATTACACTGCCCGGATTTTGAAAAAAGGCGACAGGGTATGTCTGGACTTCGGAGATCATCAGGTAGGATATTTTACGGCGGAGCTTGGCAGTGTGGGAAGCCATGCGGACGCGCCCGTATTGCTGCGCGTGCATTTCGCGGAAAATCCGGCGGAGCTTCTGGAGAACGCGCAGGAGTATCAGGGATGGGTCTGCGCCTCCTGGATTGAGGAAGAGAGGCTGCATATCGACGTAATTCCTTCTACCCTGCGGCTGGAGCGGCGCTACGCCTTTCGGTATGTGGAGCTGGAGGTTCTGGAAATCAGCTCAAAATTTGCGCTTACCCTGAAAAACGCTTCCTGCAGAGCCGTTTCCTCGGCAAGAGAGGAGACGCTAAAAGAATATCCTGCTTCGGATGCCCTGAAAAAGAAATTGGATCGGATCGCCTGCCGTACCCTGCATAACTGTATGCAGACCGTTTTTGAGGATGGGCCGAAGAGGGATCGGCGGCTTTGGATGGGGGATCTGCGGCTGCAGGCTTTGGCAAACTACGAGACCTACGGGAATAACGAGATGGTAAAGGCGTGCCTCTACCTGTTTGCGGCGCTTCCTCTGGAAAACGGTCAGGTCGGAGCCTGCCTGTTCCTGGAGCCGGAGCCGGAAGCGGACGATACCGTTATGTTCGATTATTCCCTCTTCTTTATCTGCGCCCTGCTGGATTATTTTGAGGCGACGAAGGATGCGGAAACCCTGCGGGAGCTTTGGCCTACGGCTCTGAGCCAGATTTATATTGCAGAGGCGAGACTGGGAGAAGACGATATCGTTATGGACTCGGATGTGCTGGGCTGGTGCTTTATCGACTGGAATCTGGCCCTGAATAAGCAGGCGGGCGCCCAGGGGATTTTTTTGTATGCCCTGAAGGCTGCGATTCGGATTGCGGCAATCTTGCAGGATCAAAAGGAAGAGGAGAAGCTGTCGGAGCTTTACGCGGTCTGCAGGGATGCGGCGGTTCGGGCGCTCTGGGACGAGGAAAAGGAATGCTTTGTCAGCGGCAGTAAGCGGCAGGTATCGATTGCCTCGCAGGTCTGGATGATTTTGGGCGGCGCGATCGATGGAGCGGCGGGCCGGCGGCTGTTGGAGGAAGTGGAGGGTCGGGAAGAGACCGTCGAGATGGTCACCCCCTATATGTATCATAATTACATTGACGCGCTGCTTTTGCTGGGAGAAAAGGAGAAGGCCCTTCAAAAGCTGGAGGAATATTGGGGCGGCATGGCCGAACAGGGGGCGGATACCTTCTGGGAGCTGTATAATCCGAAAAACCCCGCGGAGTCTCCCTACGGAGGCGCGATTGTAAACAGCTATTGTCATGCATGGAGCTGCGCCCCTGCATATTTTCTGCGGAAATATTATCAGGATGAGAGGAAATAGCGCGCGCCGCCGCAAGCGGCATGGTAACAAACAGGAAAGTAAACTTTCAGTGACAGACCAGTCGGTCTGTCGTCAAAAGGCAAACATTGATTGGTAGGCATAAAGAGATGATAAATATTGATTTCAGGGCAAAGCCCTTTTATTTGGATGAAGAAGGAATCGAGTGGGTAAAAAATACCTTTGACCATATGACACTGGATGAAAAATGCGGACAGGTTTTCTGCCCCATGGGGTTCAGTGCGGAGGAAGAGACCTTAAAAGCGTTGGTTCAGAAGGCGGGCGTTGGCGGCATGATGTATCGCGCGGACTGGGCGAAGAATATCCAGGACACGCATCGAAGGATTCAGGAGCTGGCGAAAATTCCCCTTCTGCTTGCGGCTAACACGGAAGCGGGCGGGGACGGCCTTGCGTTTGAGGGGACGTCCTTCGGAAAACCTATGGCGGTAGCCGCCACAAACGACCCGGAGAACGGTTACCGTATGGGGCTGACCGCCTGCCGGGAGGGTGCCGCATTAGGGCTGAATTGGTCTTTTGCGCCGATTGTCGATATCAATTATGATTTTCACAATCCGATTACAAATGTGCGAACCTTTGGAGATAATCCGGAAAAGGTGATTGCCTTTGCGGAGAGATATCTGGACGGCGCGGACGAGTGCGATGTAGCGGCGGCGATCAAGCATTTTCCGGGGGACGGCGTAGATGAACGGGATCAGCATATTCTGACCAGTGTGAACTCCCTGACGACGAAGGAGTGGGACGAAAGCTATGGGCGCGTCTATCAGACCCTGATCGACAAAGGGGTGAAGACGGTTATGGCAGGGCACATCTCGCAGCCGTCCTATGTAAAAGCGCTGAATCCGGAGGCGACGAGGGAAGAGACACTGCGTCCCGCGTCTTTGTCAAAAGAGCTTCTGACCGGTCTGCTGCGCGGCCGGTTAAAATTCAACGGTCTGATCAGTACAGATGCCACGCCGATGGTAGGCTTTACCTCCGCAATGCCGAGGGAGCGGGCAATTCCTACGGCGATCGCCTGCGGATGCGATATGATTCTTTTTAATAAAAGCCTGGAGGAAGATCTGGAATATTTAAAAAGGGGTCTGAAAAACGGTCTGCTGACGCAGGAACGTCTGGATGAGGCAGTGCTGCGCATTTTGGCCACAAAGGCGTCCCTTCATCTGCATGAAAAGCAAAGAAAGGGAACATTAGTACCCGGCGAGGACGCGCTGAGCGTTGTGGGCTGCGCCGAGCACAGGGACTGGGCGCGGGAAGCGGCGGAAAAGTCCGTGACGCTGGTACGGGATGAGAAGAAGCTTCTGCCGCTCTCTCCGAAGAGGTTTCCGAGAGTTTACCTCAATGTGATCCAGAGGGAGATGAATCAGGAGGACTCTTATGTACGGCAATGGAAGGAAAGGTTTGAGGCGGAGGGCTTTGAGGTCACGGTGCGGGATCGCCGCGTGGCGATAACGGTGCAGGATTTTATCGACCCGTCGGGGATGACGCCGGAAAAGGGGCGGTTGATGCATGAAATGTATCGCGGCGTAGAGGAGATGAAACGGGATTATGACCTGTATGTCTATATCTGCAACATGGAGAATGCCTCGAACAATACGACTCTTCGCCTGAACTGGAATGTGTGCTTCGGCCTGGGAGACGACGCGCCCTGGATGACGTCCGAGATTCCGGTTATGATGATCTCGACGGCTTATCCTTATCATCTGTTTGACGCGCCGATGATCGGAACCTATATTAACAGCTACAGCGGACGGCCGGAGTTTTGCCGGGCGGTCATGGATAAGCTTATGGGGCGGGCTCCGTTTTTGGGAGTCAGCCCGGCGGATCCTCTCTGCGGAAAAGATTATATATGAGGGAGGGGAACATGAAAGCATTTTTGTTTGATCTGGATGGAGTCATTGTTTTTACGGATCGTTTCCACTATCTGGCGTGGAAAGAAATTGCGGATCGGCTGGGGATTTACTTTGACGAAGAAATCAATAACCGCCTGCGGGGGGTGAGCCGGATGGATTCCCTGGAGATTATTCTGGAGAGATACGAGGGAGAACCTTTATCTCAGGAAAGAAAAGATCAGCTGGCGGGGGAGAAGAATAAAATCTATCGTTCCCTTCTGGAAAATATGACGCCGACCGACGTGGAACAGGAGGTGCGGGATACCCTGAGCGAGCTGCGTCGCCGCGGCCATAAGCTGGCTCTTGGCTCTTCCAGCAAAAACGCGAAATTCATTTTGGAAAAGATAGGGTTGTCGACTGCTTTTGACGCGATTTCCGACGGAACGAATATCACAAAGTCAAAACCGGATCCCGAAGTATTTCTAAAAGGAGCGGCCTTTTTAGGAGTGGAACCGGCTGACTGTGTCGTCGTGGAGGACGCCCTTGCCGGTATTGACGCGGCAAAGGCCGGAAACATGCTGGCGGCCGGTATCGGCGATGCCCGGGACTATGATAAGACCGACTATCGGCTGAATACCCTTTCGGACTTGCTGCAAATCTTATAAGATATTTTTATTTTATATGGACTTTCCGCCATTCCACGAGTAAAATAAAAGAAGGCGAAAAAATACTTGACATAGAAAGTAAAGCGTACTATACTTCAAAAAGTAAAGCTCGCTTTACTTTTTGGCGTGAATTGTTTAGATGCGGGAGGAAGCATGAAAAACCGTATTCAGGAAATGCGAAAAGCCAAAAAGGTGACACAAAACGAGCTGGCGGATGCGGTCAACGTAAGCCGTCAGACCATTATTTCCCTGGAGAACGGAAGGTATAACGCTTCGCTGGCGTTGGCGCATAAGATTGCAAGGTTTTTTGGATTAACGATCGAGGAGATTTTTCTGTTCGAGGAAGAGGATGCGTAGGCGCGTGAGCTGTTATTTTGACTTGTTGGAAGCTTTGAGGCGCTTTTTAAGCGCCGTTCAGGCTCCGTGGGATTGGAAGGTATCGATTGCATCGATGCGGCGGGAAGGAGAGAAGGGATGAACAGTTTATTTAGCTTTACCTGTAAGGCCAGGAATAACGAGGAATATCGGGCTGTGCTGAAAAAGAGGCAAAGAGTGATGTGCTTCTGTATTCTGGCGGGCTTTGTGACGGAGGCGGTTGTTCTGTTCGTCTATTTCTGCGATTTTGTCGAGCTGTCGGATTACCGGCTGGGCTTCCTGCTGGGGCTGGGAGGAGGGCTGGCCCTCGGAGGCGTCGTGGGACTGCTCAGGATACGCGGAAAGCTGGCGGATGAAGAAAAGCTGAAGGAGGCCCGGCTGAAGGAGACGGACGAGCGGGAAATCGAGGTAAACAGCCGGGCGCTTCAGGGGGCCGCAAGGATCCTGCTGGCGGCGCTGTATATCCTGCTGATTCTGGGCGGAGTACTCCGCGACGATAAGACGATGGGGATTGTCTGGATCCTGCTGGCGGTATTTCTGATCGGCGATGTCGCGCTGAAGAAGTATTATGAGGCGAAGCTCTGACCGCTGAGAGATGGCGGTTTCGGAAAGAATGACGACGCAGAAGGGAAATGAATCCGAGGTCGGGGAAGTCCGACAGCAGAGGAATATCAGGCTGGCGTTGGAGAAGGAAATCCGCGGGAAGGAAAATAAACCGCGCCGGGCAGGAATCCGGCGGAAAGGAAATAACATGGAAAAAATTTTGGAGGCGCAGGGGCTGAAAAAGACCTTTAAGCTCTCTGCGAAGCAGCAGAAAATCGAAAAGACCGATGAGAAGGTCAAGGTTGCCGTGGACGATTTATCCTTTACCGCGTACCGGGGCGAGGTATTCGGCCTTTTAGGACCCAACGGGGCGGGAAAGACGACGACCCTGCGTATGCTGGCGACGCTGATTCGGCCGGACGAGGGAGACGCCCTGTTAGACGGCTCCAGCGTGGTAAAGGAGCCGGAGGCGGTGCGCGGCAAGATCGGATTTCTCACAAGCGAGCTGAAGCTGGAGGAGTTCTTTACGCCCAATTATCTCTTCGGCTTTTTTTCCGATCTGCACGGCGTGCCGGAGGAGGAGAAGAAGCGGCGCAAGGCGGAGCTTTTCGAGCGCTTCGGTATCGATCGGTTCGCGGAGGTAAAGGTGGGAAATCTTTCTACGGGCATGAAGCAGAAGGTATCTCTGGTGATTTCGCTGGTACATAACCCGGACGTCATTATTTTCGACGAGCCGACGAACGGGCTGGACGTCCTGACGGCGAAGGTGGTGACGGATTTCCTGCTGGACTTAAAGGCGCAGGGGAAAACTATTATCGTATCCACGCATATTTTCAGCCTGATCGAGAAGATCTGCGACAGGGTGGGCATTATCATCGACGGACGCATGGCGATGTGCGATTCCCTGGAGGCGGTCTGCGGAGGAAAGAGCCTGGAGGAGAGATTCTTTGAGCTTTATGAGGAAAAGGTGGGGGAGATCGCATGAAAAAGGATATGCTGACAATCATAAAAAAGGAATTCGCCCGGTTCTTCGGGGACAAAAGAATGGTGTTTACCACGATTCTCATGCCGGGACTGATGATTTATATACTTTACACCTTTATGGGCAAGGGCCTGATGGGGCAGTTTACTACGGACGACGCCTATATCGCCTCGGCCTATGTACAGAATCCGCCGCAGGAGCTGTCAGCCGTCCTTCAGGGTCTTCCTGTAAACTGGACGGAGCTTTCGGAGGGCGAGGCGGAGCGGGCCCGAGAGGCGGTCGAAGCCAAGGACGCGGATCTGCTGCTGGTCTTTCCCGCGGATTTTTCCTCGGCGGTGGCGGAGTACCAGGTCTCGGACGGCCCCGCTCCCAATGTGGAGATCTATTATAATTCCACGGCGGTGGAATCCGCGAATTTGTACAGCGTTATAAGGGGATTGCTGGATAGCTACGAGGAGGCCATGGCGAATAAATTTGACGTGAACGCGGGCGGAGCGGCTTACGATCTCGCCTCCCAGAGGGACGCTACGGGACAGCTTTTCTCGATGCTGCTGCCTATGCTGATGGTGACCTTCCTGTTCAGCGGCTGCGTCTCCATAGCGCCGGAGGCTATCGCGGGAGAGAAGGAGCGGGGAACGATCGCCACCCTGCTGGTGACGCCCATGAAGCGCAGCTCCCTGGCTCTGGGAAAGATCATCAGCCTCAGCGCTATCGCTCTTCTGGCGGGGCTTTCCAGCTTTCTGGGAACCATGCTTTCCCTGCCGAACCTGATGGCCGGGTCGGGCGCGGAGCTGGACGCCTCGGTCTACGGGGTGACGGATTATTTATTGCTGCTCGGCATCATCTTCAGTACGGTTCTGGTTCTGGTGTCCCTGATTTCCGTGATCTCCGCCTTTGCCAAGAGCATCAAGGAAGCCAGCGCCGCGAATTCGCCGCTGATGATCCTGTCGATGGGCGTCAGCCTGACGACTATGTTCGGCAGCTCTGAGCAGAAGAGTCTGGGACTTTTCTGCATCCCGATCTATAACAGCGTTCATTGTATGTACGGTATTTTTTCCTTCCAGTATTCGGCGGCCCAGATGGCGGTGACGATGGCGAGCAATCTTGTCTATGCCATCCTGCTGGCCGGGGTGTTGACCAGGCTGTTTAACAGCGAGAAGGTGATGTTTTCGAAGTAGGGGAAGACGGTCGGACGGAAAACGATAAAACGGAAGAAGATACAGCGTATGGGAAGAAGGTATGAAAAGGACAGGGGAACGGAGGCGCGTGAAGCATGGCGGATATCATAAGCGGAAAAGAAGATATGCTGCTGATTTCCCTGGCGGGGGCGGCCTTCTGCCTGATTCTGGCGGCGGTTCTCCTGAGACGCTGCAGGCGACGGCGGATTCCGTCGGACATCGACCTGATGGAGGGGCACGACTTTGAGTATTACTGCGCGGCGCTGCTGCAGCGGCACGGCTTCCAGGAGGTAGAGGTAACCCGGGGGAGCGGGGACTACGGGATCGATATCCTGGCGGAGAAGGACGGGGTGACCTACGCTATCCAATGTAAGTGCTACGCCTCCCCGGTAGGGGTAAAAGCGGTTCAGGAGGCCTACGCCGGGCGCGACTATTACGACAGGATGGTGGGAGCGGTGCTGACCAATCAGTATTTTACCCAGCCCGCGGTCGAGGCGGCGAAGAAGCTGAAAATCCTGCTGTGGGACAGAGGGTATCTGGAGAGTATGGCGGAGGAGAGCGAGACAGGATAAGCGCTGGGAAAAAAATAGAATCAATGAAATGAGGGTCTCGTCGGTGTTTTTCCGGCGAGGCCTTTTGTTGTCTTGGCGTTTTTGTACAAAGCAAATGTATGGTTGTCTTGTTTTGCCCGGGTTCCATTGAAAAGGGAGCGGGCCTCCGACTATAATACATACTGTACACTACCTGAACTTGCAGCGAGATACGACTGCAGGCCGCCAGTCGGATCCTTTTACAGATTGCATGGCTGTAAATTCAGGCGGCTCACAGTATTATAAAAAGCTGTTGCAGAGGGAAATTGCGGAGGAACAGGATGGGGAGAATGACAATAAACAGGCAGACAGACGGGCGCGCGGACAAGGCCTACGCCGATATTTCCGGCCTCACAGAAATGCTCGCGGAGGGGATTATGTATCCGGGTGCGGCTTTCCGGAATTATATGGAGGATTGGGACTGGTATCAGGGCGTTGCTCTTTTTGGTCTGTATCAGTTGTATCAGGAGACAGGCCGGACACAGATCAGGGAGTATCTGGAGGGATGGTTCAGGGAGCATATAAAAAAGGGACTTCCTGCGATGAATATCAATACGGTTTCCCCGCTTCTGACATTGAGTTATCTCTATGAGGAAAGCGGTAATCCGGAATATTTTGAGATCTGCCGCGGCTGGGCGGAGCAGATTATGAGAGATATGCCGCGCACGGAGGAAGGCGGTTTTCAGCATATCACCCGGGACAGTGAGAACAGGGGACAGCTTTGGGATGATACGCTTTATATGACAGTGCTTTTTATCGGGCGGATGGGGATGCTTCTTCATGATGATACGCTGGTGCAGGAGAGCATACGTCAATTCCTGGTGCATTTAAAGTATCTTACGGATGTGGAGAGCGGACTTTTTTACCACGGATGGACCTTTGAAGGGCGGCATCACTTTGCCGGAGCGCTGTGGGGACGCGGGAATGCATGGTATACGGCAGGACTCGTGGATTACCTGGATATGGTGGAGACGCCGGAGGGAGTGCGGCGTTTTCTGCTGACGTCCCTGGAGCGGCAGGCGGAGGCGCTTGCACGTTTTCAGGATGCCGATGGAATGTGGCATACGCTGATCGATCATCCGGAATCCTCCTACGCGGAGGCTTCCGCCACAGCGGGCTTTTCCTACGGGATCTTAAAGGCGGTGCGGAAAAAATGGCTTGACGGACGCTTCCTGGAGATGGGACAGCGGGGTATGAATGCAGTGATCCGACGAATCGGGCCGGACGGTATTCTGGGGGAGGTTTCGGACGGAACCTGCGTCGGGGACACGTTGGACTATTACCGTACAATTCCCAGGAAACCTCAGCCTTACGGGCAGAGCATGGCGCTTTTGCTGTTGATCGAAGGCAGCAGAGAATGCGGATGAAGGGAGGGAAGCGAAAGGCCCGGGAGAGGCTGTCGGAAAGAACGGCACAGGGGAAAACAATCTGTCGAAACGGAACGAAAACAGGTTATAATTCAAACAAAACAGAAATGAAGAACAGGAGATTTTGGTATGAAAATGGAATGTATGAAGTCCTTTGATCTCGGGGTGGTTCCCGGCTGGGTTTGCTCTGCGAATGTCCGCCTGAAAGGGCGCGACGCCATGCTTTTCCTCTATTCAGAGGGCCCGGCGACGGATCCCGGGGAAGAGCTGCTGCGCTTTGAAGGGCTTAAGCCGGTTCATCTGGCGGTTTTTGAGATGGACGGCAGAAGGCTGTGGGACAGGGAGCTGCCTTCCGGCGTGCTTCCGGGCCCCTGGTTTGTGCCGGTAATCCCGCTGGATATGGATGAGGACGGACAGGATGAAATTTATTTTGTGAATAATACGGGAGCGCCTTTTTCCTTTAAGCACCGGAAGCTGGAACGGGCGGACGCGCTTACGGGAGAGACCACGGGTACATGGAAGTGGCCGGACTATACCTTTCGCGAAAGGCTTTCCCACTGTTATCGGTTTTATCTCATAGGCGGCTATGTTCATGGGAAGCCGATTCTTGTCACGTCCCAGGGAACCTACGGAAATATGTATCTGCAGGGCAGGGGAGCCGACATGTCGCCGATCTGGGAAAAGGTGATCCTGGAGACGGAGCCGGGGCCGAGAGCCAGCCATGTGACGCCGGTTCTCGATATCAATGGGGACGGCGTGGATGAGCTGCTCTGGGGAGAACGGGCGCTGTCTCTGGAGGACGGGCGGGAAGTCCTGAATTACGCGCCGGAATATAACGGACATTCTGACGGTCTCATCCCGTTCCGGGATTATGAAACCGGCGACTGGTATGTTTATACCTGCAGGGAAGGGGACGAGAATCCGGGGGTGAAGCGGATCGTAACCTTTCGGGGGAACGGCGGCGTCGCCTGGTGGGAATTTGAAGGCCAGGGGCATATGCATGAGGCATGGCTTGCCAATGTTCACGGCCCTCACCGGAAGATATCCATGACGCTGCGGAATACTAATTTCACGATGACGGAGAACGGCGTCGAATATCTGCACGACGGCATTTTCTATCACGACGCTTTCACCGGAGAGCGGATCGAATTTCCTATGCCCTGCGAGGGGACAGAGATGCTGCCCCAGGATTTTGATGGAGACGGCTATCATGAATTTTACGTCTTCCAGGGGCCTCTTTCCGGCGCGATATTAAACGACAGCGGAGAAGAGGTCGGTAGGATTCCTTCGGATGCGCATTGCCTGCGCGGAGGCAGGATTCTGGACAGACCCGGCGAGCAGATCATGGTGAAAAGGGAGGGCAGCTCCAGGATTGAGATTTACGGGGACAGCGAGGCAGAGGACGGAGAGGTCATGCGTTACCGCTATTCCGTGCCATATCTGACCTTTATGCAGAAGATGACGGCCAGCGGCTATAACGCGCTTCATTTTTCCTGCGCAATCTGAATGAAAACTCTACTCCCCAGCTATGCCGGGGAAAATAAAATAAGCGGAAGCGGCGAGTATTTCGGGCAAGGGGTATTACGGCGCAACAATTAGGCAATGTGACAGAAGAAGTAATCAAGAAGTATATAACAAAATAGTTGGAAGAATCTAAAAAAGATAGTGGGGGCCTTTAGCGCCCCCGCTTGAAGTGGGGGTGATGACTTATTCTTCATTTTCATTTGTTAGGATTCGGTCTGATTCAAGCGGTAATTGGGCTTTGAACTGCTCAATGCTGTCCGCTCTGGCGGCAATCTTAAGCCATTGATTCAGCAGTTCCGGATTTCGTTCTGCCATGATTTTTTCGGACAGTTCCGGAGGCACATCTCCGTATTCCTTTAGCAGGAGCAGGATGTCCTCGGCCTTCCCTTCGGCCCGTCCCTCATTCCGCACATACTGATCCTCTGCCCATCGGTCCCTTCTGGCTTTCAAGCGCTCTTCATAAAGATACCGAACCGTCTTGCTAAGACTCATTGTCCTCAGCTCATCTATCGCTTCCCGGATGCCATCGTTTTTAATCCTGATCATCTCCAAATCCTCCTCTCTGGTGGCGTTGAACAATTGAATCGCTCTGCAAATGAATGTGGGTAAAAGCATAGATTTTCTGATTTTAGATGATCTGACAGAAAGTGTATCAGCAATGATATTAGAAAGTGTTATGCTTTGACTCTATTCTATCATGTTCCGGGAGTTTGTCAACCTGTTATGAAGTGACTTTTGTCGAGACCTAAATAAGGCCTAAATAAGTTTTATAAAAACTCCATAGAAGAATGAAGGCTGAAAATGATAAATCAAAATTGTGTAGATTAGACAAACAGAGCAGTATATTTGCATTGTTTTCAAGGGGGATTATTGTATAGTTTACTTCAAATGTTAAAATGAGTCTGTCGGGAGAAGAAAGGCGCGATCTGAAAAAGGAGTGTATGAGCATGTTTTCAGAAAAAGAGTATCTTGCTGTAAAGCACACGCTGCGCTTTCGGGAGAACGGGAAGCTCCGTATTCTCTTTATCACGGATATCCACGGCGGTGTCGGGATGCATCCCCAGACAAAGCCCTGTGTGGACGCTGTGATAGACTATGCGGATCCGGATCTGATTCTGGTGGGCGGCGATACCTTCGGGTGCGGCATCGGCGTTTCCAGGCCGGAAGAGGTCAGGGAGTATCTGGATTTGATTATGGAACGGGCTGAGAAAAAGCGAATCCCTTGGGCTCATGTTTATGGGAACCACGACGATAACCTGGGCGTTTCGAAGGAAGTACAGCAGAAGATTTATGAGAGCTATCCTTTCTGCGTCTCCAAAGCGGGGGAAGAGGCGATTGCGGGCGTGGGCAACTATGTGCTGCCCGTCCTGCGATCCGACAGCCAGGAGCCTGCGCTGAACATATGGGCGCTGGACTCTCACCGTTCCATGCCGCGTCCCAGTCAGGTCAACTGGTATTATGAGACGTCAAAGGCGTTGGAGGCGTTCTACGGGAGAAAGATTCCGGCTATCCTGTACCAGCATATTGAGCTGCCGGAGTATCGGTACATGCTGGAGCAGCCGGAGGAATGCGGGGTGACAGAGACGCAGGGCGAGACGATCAATTTTCCGGGAGAGAACACAGGTCTCTTTTCGGCCTGTCTGGAGAGGGGGGATGTCCGCGCGATCTTCTGCGGCCATGAGCATTTAGTGGATGTCAGCGGCGTCTATAAGGGGATTCGGCTCTCCTTCGGCGCTTCCTGCAGTTATGACGCCGGAAGCGCGAATCATCTGCGCGGCGGCAGAATAATTGAGATTTCAGAGGATCATCCGGAGGAAATCAATACCCGGATGATTCACCTGCAGGATATCATGGGATTAAAGTCCTATTCCTGTGAATCCCGGTCGGTTCCCGATTTAGAACATGCGCCGGAGAAGGAGTATGCCTGTTATGCCAATATCTTTCACGGATGGGGGAAAGCCGATCTGCCGGCTTGTGAGGGAATCGCGGCGACCTGGCATTTTAGCAGGGCAATCTGCGGAAATACCAGCCCTGCCGCCGTACTGCCCTTCGGGAAGCTTTCCGTGGGATGCTACGGAGGCGGGTATCCTGCCGGATACGGCAATATCTGCGCCAACACGGATGCTCAGGGCTATCGGACGAAGGGAAAGAAGAATCTGTGCCGGGGATTTTCCCATATGCATCAGAGCGGCGCGGGAGCCATCGGCGGGTATTACAATTTTGCGGTGGTCAGGCCCTGTTACGGAGAGATCGCGGAGAGCAGGGAGCCTGCAGAAATGATATGGGAGTCGGGAAGACCGGGACATTTCGGAACGGATTTACGGATGAAAGGGACGAGGGTTTTGTGTAACGTGGCGGTTTCTCCCCGGGCGGCGATTCATCTGTATGAGTTTAAGGAGGAAGGCGGCTCTCTTGTCATCGATCTCTCCAATGAAGGTATGGCGGAGGATATCAGCCCCAGGCAGGCTTTTCACGCCAGGTCCACGGACACCCGGATCCGACTTTGCGGAAAAGACGCCTTTGAGGCGGAGCTTACGATGAGAGGGGTAAAGCTGTACTTTTACGGGCGCTGCGAACAGGCGCAGGAGACGGAGATCTGGCGGCGTCTGGAGGCGCTGCCGGGGGCGGAGGAGCTTGTTTTGGGCGAGGTCTCGGATACCTTCGGCGTCCGGTTTCGGATGGTGGGAGCAGGGACGGCAAAGCTTGTTCTTTCGATTTCCACGAGGAGTATCGAGAAAGCGCGTCAGGATGTGCTTGCCCAGACAGAGGATCCGCAGGAGATTTACATCGCGGCTTACCGGCTGTGGGATGCGTACCTCGGGAAAATAGAGACGGAGGCGTCCACGGAGCGGGATAAGCGGATATTTTATTCCAACTTGTATCATTCGCTGGTAAAGCCCTCCGACTGGAGCGGCGAGAGCTATGTATACAGAGGAGACGGCCCCTTTGTGACGGATATCGCGACAATATGGCATATGTACAGGACACAGCTGCCGCTGCTCTTTACACTGTATCCGGATATCTCGGAAAAGCTGCTGGCGACCTTTATCGAGTTTTGCCGGGTGGAAGGGACGATGCCCGGCAGCCTCATCGTCACAGATCAGTACAAAAACCCCTCCGCCCAGGGCAGGATGCTGGCGGAGTACGCCATATATGGCGCTTTTGTCCGCGGCGTGCGGGCGGATTATAAAGCGGCCCTGCATATGGCGGAGGTCGATCTGATGTCCCTGCATTCCCAGCCGTTTTTCCAGGGTACATGCCAACGGGCGGCCTATGTAGCGGATATGGCGGAGGCCTGTGGCTGTATGGCAGAGCTGGCGCATACCCTGGGGGAAGACGCTTCGCTGTTTGAGCGCTGGCAGGGCGAGTGGAAGCGCGCGTTTGACCGAGAGACCGGGCTGATGAAGGCGGATTCGGCTTATTATGAGGGAAGCCGGTGGAATTTTTCTTTCCGGCCCATGCGGGATATGGAGGCTCGGATGGAAATCGCAGGCGGACGGGAGAATTTTGTCCGGCTTCTGGATCGGTTTTTCGGCTATACGGATCCGGAGGATACTTCCGCCAGATTTGAGGGCTTTCACAGCGTGTTGGATATGGACGCGCCCCTTGCCTATTATTATGCGGGGCGTCATGACAGAATGTGCGAGGTGATGGACGCCGCCATGACTTACCTGTATACCGAAGGCCCGGGCGGACTGCCGGGGAACAACGGATCGGGCGGGCTTTCTTCCCTGTATGTCTGGTACGCCATGGGAATGATTCCGGTGTCGGGACAGGATCGGATGATTGTGGGAACGCCCCGTATGCTCCGCACGGTACTGCATCTGGCAAACGGGAACGATTTTGAAATCCGCCGGGAGGGAGAAGGAATTTATGTGGAGGAGGCTCTGCTGAACGGAAACCGGCTGGAGACGCTTTCTTTCCCCGCCGGAGAGATGATGAAAGGAGGGACGCTGCTCGTCAGGATGCGCAGGACGGCTGTGTGAAGCAGGATAGGAAATGCAGAAAAAAATTACGGATAAAAGAATCAGCTTTTTGTTGTTTATGCTGTGCTGGGGGGCCTACTTTACTTCCTACATCGGGAGGCTGAATTATTCTTCGGCAATATCGTCCATGAACGCCGAAGGAATTGTCAGCCGCTCTCAGGCTGGTGCGGTCAGTATGATATACTTTTTTGCCTACGCGGCGGGGCAGCTGATCAACGGGATGCTGGCGGATCGGATAAATCCGAAGTGGATGTTGTTTGCGGGCCTTAGCTTATCCGGTATCGCCAACGGACTGATGGGAACGGTTCCGGTATATCCCTGGGTGCTGCTTTTCTGGGGGATGAACGGCTATACGCAGGCGATGATCTGGCCGCCGGTCATTCGGATTATCGCGGAAAGATTTACCGAGGAAAAAAGAAAGAAATATATTTTTGACTTCGCTTCCAGCATGACGATGGGAACCTTCGCCTCCTATCTGCTGTCGGCGGGGGCGCTGCGCTTCCTGGGATGGAGGTTTGTATTCCGGCTTCCCGCGCTTCTGCTGTTTGCGGCGGCCGTTTCCTGGATTCTGGGGTACGGGTACATTGAGCGGTTCGTGAGAAAGACGGATGATACGGGGAATTCAGACGACAGGGGAAGCGCCGATGAAATCGCGGATATGCGGACAGAGGAAGGGAGAGCGGCGGGAAAGCAGCCGTCGTTTGGTGAAATTCTTTTGGGAAGCGGAATACTGGCGGCGCTCTTGCCAGTGATTATCCATGGCATGATTAAGGACGGGGTGGTGCAGTGGGTTCCTACTTACCTTCATGAGCAATTCGGCGTGACAGCCGCCTTTTCAGCTGTTTTGACCATGGCTCTGCCGCTGCTGAACCTGTCCGGGGCGTATCTGGCGAAGTGGGCGGATCGGAAGAACCCCGGGCGGGAGCTGCGCTCCGCGAGTATCTTTTTTATGCTGGCTACGGCGGCCCTGGCGCTTCTGGCGACTGTGGGGAAATTCGGCGCATTGCTGACAGCTCTGCTGTTTGCGGTGGTTACGGCGCTGATCATGGCTGCAAACGTGCTGTTTGTCAACGTGATACCGGTACATTTTGAAAAACAGGGAAAGGTAGCGACGGTTTCCGGTTTCCTGAATGCCAGCGCGTATGTGGGAAGCGCGATTTCCACTTACGTTATCAGCCTTCTTGCGGAGCGGTTCGGCTGGGGCGTTACGGTCGGTACCTGGATCGGCGTCATGACGCTGGGGGTTGTCTGTCTTTTGATATACAGGGATCGTTATATCGCAATGCCGGAGGGACAGCAGGAGACAGAGCGGCCGCAAAAAGGAACGGGCAAAAAGCATTAAACCAAAAAGCGGCGGCAAAAAGGAACGGGCAAAAAGTATTAATCCAAAAAGCAGCGGCGGAAAGCCGCAGACAGGAAAGGAGAAATATGAGCACAATCACAGAAAAGTACGCGAAATTGAAGACAGCGATCGGAGGGAATCGGGAGAAACAGCAGTTTGAATTTACCTATGGGTTACCCGCTGAAGAAGCGGCCCATATTACGCCGCCCTCCCGGGAGAATGTCCGGATCGTCAGCGAGCTGGGATTTTCGCTGAAAGCCTTCTGGGAAGAGGATGAAAAATACGGGAAGGAGCTGGAGGAGGCGCTGGATTTCCTGCTGGGGAAAATGGAAGAGCAGGGAGTGATTACCAGGCAGGACTGTGAGCGGGCGGAAGAAATTCTGCTGCCCCTGCAGGCCGCGGCGAAAGAGTATCAGCTGATTCTGGCGGCCCATTCCCATATTGACATGAACTGGATGTGGAGCTTTCATGAGACGGTGGCCGTGACGCTTGCCACTTTTCGATCCATCCTGAACATCATGGATCAATACCCGGATTTCTGTTTTTCCCAGTCCCAGGGTGCAATCTACAAAATAGTAGAAGAGTATGACCCGGAGCTGATGGAGGAAATCAAACGGCGGATCCGGGAAGGCCGCTGGGAGGTGACCGCATCGTCCTGGGTGGAGACGGATAAAAACATGCCGGATGGGGAATCGCTGTTACGTTCTATCCGGTATACGAGGGAGTACCTTTCCGACGTATGGGGGGTGAAGGACTTCGATCTGGACTTTTCTCCGGATACCTTCGGACACAGCGGAAACATACCGGAGATCGACCGCTTTGGGGAGGTAAAATACTTTTATCACTGCCGCGGAAACGCGAGAAAAGAGATACTTTACCGCTTTCAGGCGCCCTCCGGAAAGGAGCTGCTTACCTACCGGGAGCCGAACTGGTACAACGGGGCTATTACCACGCAGATGTGCGAGGGGTTTCCGGAGATCGTCCGGCGCAGCAGCGGCTTAAAGACCGGGCTGGTGGTGTATGGGGTGGGAGATCATGGCGGCGGCCCCACAAGGCGCGACGTGGAGAGGGCGCTGGATATGATGACCTGGAAGATTTATCCGTCGATTCGCTTCGGCACGATCCGGGAATATTTCCGGGAGGCGGAAAAAATCCGCGACAGGCTCCCGGTGGTGAAGACGGAGCTGAACTTCTTCTCGACCGGATGCTATACGACCCAGAGCCGTATCAAGCGGGGAAACAGAAGGCTGGAGGCGGCGCTGCTGGACGCGGAGGCAATGTGTGCGCTGGCCGGGAGAAAGGCAGGATTTCCTTATGCAAAGGAGAAAATGGAAAAGGCCTGGCAGAATGTGCTCTTTACCCATTTCCACGATATTCTGCCGGGGTCCTGCGTACAGGATACCAGGGAACACGCCATGGGGCTGTACCAGACTTCTATGGCCACGGCGAACACGCAGATTCAGAACGCCATCCGCGCCATCGGGGAAAAGATCGACACCTCGTCCATTCCGGTGGATATCGACGGCTACAACAGTCAGTCCGAGGGCGCAGGGGCAGGCTACGGGATAGAGAATTTCATCGGCGTGCCCAGCACGGAGCGGGGCAGCGGCAGAACGAGGATCTTTCATATTTTCAACAGCCTTTCCTGCGCCCGCTCGGAGGCGGCGGAGCTGACAGTCTGGGACTGGACGGGAGATATGCGCAGGCTGCAGCTAAAGGACTCTGCGGGGCGGGAGATCCCCTTCCAGCTTCTGGATCAGGAGCAGCAGAAATACTGGGATCACCGATATTTCCGCATTCTGGCGGATGTGACGGCACCTGCTCTCGGTTATACCACGATAGTGCTTTCCCAGAAAGAGGCTGAGAGCTATCCGGTCTATCTGCAGGATAAAGAGCGGGAATATATCGCGGTGGTCTTTGACGATTATGAGCTGTCCAATGACCGGATCTGCGCAACCATCGATAAGAAATCCGGGAGAATAAGTTCTCTGAAGAACCGGGAGACCGGAGAAGAAATGATATCGGCGGGGAAATCCGCGGGAATCACTTATCTGGAGACGGAAAGCAGCACCTCCGACGCCTGGAAGATCGGCAGACATATCCGGGAAATTCCCGCGGACAGATGTATTAAGCTGGAAAGGATATGCGACGGGCCCCTGCGGACAAGTGTGAGAGCGGAGTATGCGCTGGAGGGAGGTTCCGTCGCAGAGGTGGTCTATTCTCTGGGGAAATACGATACCGCGGTAGAGCTTGCCATGCGGATCGACTGGCAGGGCGTCGGCGGGGAAACCGTTCCGGTGCTGGATTATCGGGTTCCGCTGTCCTATGAGACAACAAAATTCCGCTACGATATTCCCGCAGGCTCCGTTGTCAGAAAGCCGATGACCAACGATGTACCCGGATTAAAGTACGGATGCGCGCTGCAGGAGAGCGGCAGCAGTCTCGTACTGATCTCTGACAGCAAGTACGGCTACAGGGGATATGGGGATGCTTTGGGCCTGACCCTGATCAACAGCGCCACCCGCCCGGATCCTTACCCGGAGCGGGGCATCCATCGGATCTGCCTGTGGGTGGGGATCGGCAGCGGCGATCCGAAGGAGACGGAGGATATGGCCTGCAGATATAACCATAAACTGTTTTACCAGCCCTCCAACTGCCATCCGGGAGTGCTGCCCTTAGAGGACAGCCTTTTGGAGGCGGTATCCGACAGCGTCGTTATTTCAAGCGTGCAGCCGGGGACGGACGGCGCGGTGCTTGTGCGCGGCTATGAGGTAAGGGGGGAGGATGCGGAGACTGTGATCCGGGTAAAGGACGGAGTCCGCAGCGCCCGCTCCACCAATCTGTTCGGAAAGGAAAACGGGATGCCGTGCAGGACGGAAAGCGGCGGCGTAAGGGTAAAGGCAGCCCCCTACAGTCTGTTTGAGGCCGAAATTATCTAGTATGAAAGTAAATGGCATGGCAACAAGTTTGCGGCGTATGGAAAGAACGGTGCAAAACGGCGCGGAAAATGGGGACAGGGAACGGCACTAAGCGGCACGGAAAACAGGGAACGGAGGAGAGAGGAGAAGAGAAAAATGCAGAAAGCCAGGAGAGTGATTTTGTTTGGAATCGACGGCGGGGGCACGTTTTTTGAACAGGCGGACACGCCCAATATAGACAGGATTTTTAAGCAGGGAGCAGTTTCCCGGCGTACCCTGACGGAGCTGCCCTCCATCAGCGCCCAGTGCTGGGGCTCTATGCTTCACGGCGTGGAATGCGGGCGGCACAGGCTGACCAATGCCGTCACGGGAGAGAAGCCCTATCCGCCGGATTCGCCGTACCCTTCCGTATTCCGCGTAATCCGGGAGGCTATGCCGGAGGCGAAGCTTGCCGCCTTCAGCGACTGGAGCAATATCAACAGGGGAATCATAGAGGAAGGAATCGGCGTGTACAAATGCTCCGCGAAGGATTACGACCTGGTGGAGCCGGCCATTCGGTATATCCGGGAAAATGATTTTACGTTTCTGTTTTTTCAGTTTGACAGCGTGGATCACATGGGACATAAGCACGGGTACGGTTCCCCGGAGCACCTGGAGATGATTACCAAAAACGACGGGTATATCGGCCGGATTGTGGAGGCGGTTATGGAATCGGGCCGGATGGAGGACGCCCTGCTGATGCTGGAGGCGGATCATGGGGGAACCCCCGACTATGGCACGGGAGGCAGCCACGGGGGAGCCACAGACGCGGAGAGATATGTATCCTTTTTTGCCGTAGGAGGAGGGGTGCGGCATACGGAGCTGTCGGATATGTATGTGCGGGATACCGCTCCCGCGATCCTGTACGCCCTGGGAATCGAGCAGCCGGCGGGCTGGACCGGGCGGGTGCCGGGGGGCATGTTCCCGGAACGCATGGAGAATCTTCCAAGACCAAAGGGCTTCCCTTCCCAAAAGTCCGCGGAGGACAGGGCGCCGTTGGAGGAACGGGGGCTGTTTTGCAAGGTGTTTGCCGATTTTGAGCCGCTGCTGTATCTGCCCTTTGAGGCGGAAAGCGCAAGTCCCGAGGGTCTGCGCGTTCACGGCAAGCTTTACCGGGTGAAGGGAGTGGCGGGGGACGGTCTGCGCTTTGAGGACGGATATCTGTCCCTGCCCTGCCCCTCGCTGAAGGAAGGGTTTTCCCTGCTGGGATGGGTTCGGGCGGAAGCAAGGAATGATTTGGATCATCAGATCATTGCGGCTGTGGGCGATTCCTGTCAGAACGAGGAGGACGAAGGCGCAAAGGGCTTCAGCCTGCAGGCGGCGGCCAGGTATATCAGACTGCGCTGTAAGGGAATGTCCGTTCTTGCCCCCACGCCTGTGGATGTGACGAAGCCGGCGGAGGTATCGGAGAGGTGGGTTCATTTTGCGTTGGTGGCGGATATGGAGAAAAGGCAGTATAGTCTTTCCGTGAATTTTGCACCCATGGAGATGGGGAAGCTGCCGCCGGATATGAGCTTTCCGGAAGGAGAAACGCTGTACCTGGGACAGGACGAAAAGGAGGATGGAGACTGGCGTCTGCGGGGAGTGCTGGACGACTTCTGTATCTGCCGCAGGGCGCTGGGGGATGCCGACCTGGAGAGGCTGCGGGAATATTATCAATGTCCGCGGGAAGCACAGGACTGAGTTTACGGCGTATAGTGCAAAATAGACAAATCAACGTCGCAAATGTTATGTTTTCCCTGAAAAAGTCCCTGTTTAAAAAGGGATATGTTACAATTTTACTGTCAAAAGAAGTTATATTTCAACCATCAGAAGGGAGTAAGAATGAAAAGAAAGAAATTTATGGCACTATTATTGACTGCAGTAATGAGCGTCGGACTGCTGGCCGGCTGCGGGGACAGCGGAAAAGACACGGAGGGCAGCCAGTCGGGCGGCGGGACGGAGCAAAAGGAAGGGAGTAAGGATTCCTCCGAAGCGGGCGGAGGCTCGTCACAGGGGGAAGGTACTTATTCCACGGACGAGTACGGCAACAACATCTACACGGATCCCAGCGGCCAGGAATATTATGTGGACAAGGACGGCAACAAGTACAAGAGGTTTGACAACGTGGAGCTGAGCCTTCTGTATAACTGGAACGGCGGAAAGAATGTGCCGGACGATCAGACCAGCACGGAGTTTGCGGAGATTATGCGCCAGCGTCTGGGCATTACCGTGGTGGTGGAGGAGGTATACATCGATGAGACGGAGAAGCTGAACATGGTAATCGCCGGCGGCGATTACCCGGACATCATAGAAGCCGCTTACTGGGGCGGCTATGCTGAGACGACGCGGGTGATCCGGGATGCGGCGGAGGATGGGATCCTGATCGACGTGGCCCCCTATCTGGACGATTACCCGAACGTAAAGAAAGGATTCGAGATCGGGGTTATCACATCCGCTTACTGGCAGAATGAAATAAATATCTGGGATGGCGCGCTGTATTATATCCCTAACAGCTTAAAAGGCGGCGAGGCCGAGTATACTGTGGATGATTATACGCTGGCAGTCCGCGGGGACGTGGCGGAAGCGCTGAATGTGGATTTATCCACGATCACGACGCCGGAGGCGCTGTATGATTTTATGAAGCAGGCGGACGAGTACGGGTTCAAGGATATCAACGGCAACGACACCATCACATTCGGGACGAACGCGAACGGCGGCTATTACTATTATCTGCACAATATGTTCACAGGTAAGAACTGGACGCCGTTCCGCATGGACGAGAACGGGAACATAACCCATGAATATCTGACCCAGGAGTGGGTGGATTACAATATGTATATGTGGAGGCTGGTTCATGACGGCCTTATGGATGTGGAATGCTTTACCCAGTCTTCGGATCTCGCGGAAGAGAAAATCGGGAACGGAAGCGTCCTGTTTGTAGCCGCAAAATATGACTCCACGACGAATGCAACGATTAGAAGCGGTCTGTACAGCGCGCATCCGGAGATGCAGTATGTCCCGGTGGGACCGCTGCATTACAAGACCGGCGAGGAATTGAGGGATCTTCGGGAGATGGGCGTTTACGGCAGCAGCGTCATTTTCTTCCCGGAGACCTGCAAAAATGTCGAGGCCGCGCTGACTTGGTATGAGTATTTTGACAGCCCGGAGGGAGCTGCCTTTGCCGCTTACGGCCCCGTTGGGGAGAATTATAACTTTGACGAAGAGGGACGGGTTATTTTCACGGATGCCTACAAGGAATGGTACAACAGCACTGACGACGACGCCCGGAGGGAGTATTGGCGCCAGCGCGGGTATAGCACTGTGACGAAGTATATTACAAAAAATGTGAAGACATGGGGATGGGATATTGACGGGCAGCTCACAAACGTAGAGCCCAATGTGTGGAAATGGGAGAATGAGATTATGTCCATCGAGTTTGCGCCTAAGGAAAAGAATTCCATCCTGCTGCTGGCCGGCACTTATCCGGATTACAACAAGCTTGTCGTTGCGCTGGATGAGGGCGAGATGATACGGGAGACGACCCGCGCTTACTTTGCGGCGACAGAGGAAGAGGCCAGAGCGATCATCGAGGCTTACCAGAAGAAGTTCTCGTCGGGTGAAAGCGTACAGGATTTCCTGGACTTTTTGACGAACGCTTACAAGGAAAATTCGGATCTGCTTTATTATTAACGTCTGTGCAGACCGGGAGAAAAGGCTTTTCCTCCCGGTCTGCATATCCGGCATTGATGTGGATTGATACGAAATGAAATAGAAAGAGAGGATGCTTATGAATAAAAACAGGGAGACAACGGTTCGGGCAAAGCGTTCCTGGGAGAAGACGCGAAAGCTGATCTGGAAAAACCGCGTACTGTATCTGATGCTTTTGCCGGCGGTGGTGAGCCTGATTATTTTCTGCTATGTACCCATGCCGGGGGTCATGATCGCCTGGAAGGACTACAGCGTAAAGAAAGGGGTTTTCGGAAGTCCTTGGGTCGGTTGGGGTAATTTTGTTGAGTTCCTCCATTCCCACGACTTCTGGAGCGCGACGAAAAATACGCTGGTGATTTCCCTGCTGAAGCTGGCTTTCTGCTTTCCGGCACCGATTCTTTTTGCGCTTCTTCTGAATGAGCTGGAGTCGCCGCTCTATAAAAAGGTCATACAGTTTTTCACCTTTCTGCCGAATTTCATTTCCTGGGTCATCATCATCTATATCCTGCGCGCGATTTTTACCCCCTACGGCGGACTGTTCAACAGCATCCGAAACGCCCTGGGTATGAAGAGTATTTTCGTCATGGGGCTGAAGGAGAGCTTTTACCCCCTTGTGGTCGGTTCCGATATCTGGAAGAGCGTCGGATGGAGCTCCATCATCTATATCGCCGCCCTGGCCGGCGTGGATCAGGAGCTGTACGAGGCTGCCACAGTGGACGGGGCGAATCGCTTACAGCGGGCCTGGCATATTTCGATTCCGGGGATTCTGCCCACGATCATTCTGCTCTTTATCATGAACATGGGCGATCTGTTGTCCGTCAGCTATGAGCAGATTCTGCTCCTGCAGCAGCCGGCGAATCTGGAGCTTTCTGTGACGCTCCAGACTTATACTCTGGAGACAGGACTGAAGTACGGGAGATTTGAGTATGCCACCGCCATCGGAATTGTCACGGCGCTGTTCGGCCTGATCTGTACGGTGGTGACGAATAAGATTTCAAAGACGGTCAGCGAGATCAGCTTGTGGTAAAGGAGGAAGAATGGCAAAGAGAGAAAAAGAAAGAGAAGTAAGAAAGAAAAATTTTTTAAAGCAATCCGCCAGCCGTAAGATATTCAACCTGTGCAACGTCGCCTTTCTGGGAGTGTTTGCGTTTGCTACGCTGTATCCCTTCTGGTATCTGCTTATCGTCAGCTTCAACACGGGACGGGACACTCTGAAGGGCGGGATGTGGTTCCTGCCCAGAACCTTCACCCTTGAAAATTTCAAGCTGGCCCTGACGGATGACCGGATGTTCCGCTCCCTGGGGATTTCCGTCTTTATCACGTTTATGGGTGTGCTGCTGGGACTGGTTCTGCTGTCGCTGGTGGCCTACGCCATGTCCGTGAGGGAGTTTCCGGGAAAGACGGCCTTTGCCTTTTTCTGGTATTTTACGACGATCTGCAGCGGCGGCATGATTCCCTATTATCTGGTCCTGCGCAATCTGAAGCTGACCAGCAGTATCTGGCTTTACATTATCCCGGGCATTTACGGATTCAGCCGGTTCGTCATGATCCGGACTTATTTCCAGGGCATTCCCTATGAGCTGCGGGAGTCTGCGGAGCTGGACGGGGCGGGACATCTCGCTATCATGTGGAAGATCTATATGCCGCTGGCAAAGCCCATGCTGGCTACCCAGGGACTGATGATCGGCGTGGGAAAGTGGAACGATTGGTTCACCGGGGCTTACTATCAGACCAAGGCGAAGCTCTACCCGGCGGCCACGGTGCTGCGGGTGATCATGAACGAGAGTCTGGCGAAATCGGCAAATCAGCTCGGGAACGACACCGGGACACTGATGCTGGATTCGACGGGACTGACTACTTATACCAGCACCTCCATACAGTACGCCTTCGTGGTGCTGCTGACGATCCCGATCCTGATCGCCTATCCCTTCGTGCAGAAGTACTTTGTGAAAGGAATGCTGGTGGGAAGCGTAAAGGGATGATTCGGTAAGCCCGCCGGTTCCGGCCGGGCCCAAAGTCAGAGGATCGGCCCGGTGGAATGGTTTATGATCAGCTGCGGCGGTATGGTTTTCTCGTAATCGGCGCTGTCGGCGTGTTCTATTTTCCGGCGCAGGATAGTGCCGGCCTCCTTCCCGACCAGAAATTCGGACTGCTTGATATAAGTAAAATAGTTCATACCGTTTATGCTGATCTGCGGGTTATCGAAGGAGATGAGGGAAACGTCGTTCGGAATGCTTAATCCCATAGTGTCGAAGACACTGTAGAGATAACGGCAGACCCCGGTATCCGCCGCGATAAAGGCGGTGACCTTATGCTCAGAAATTAGTTTCCTGAAATACTCCGCATAGGAGGTCGGTCTTCTGTGGATGTCAAAGCGCTCTATCACATGGAGACCGGGGCGTGCCATATTCAGCTGTTCCACACGTTTTTTGGCACCTGCGATACGAAGGCCGACAGCGACGACATCCCGGCTGGAGGTGGTCAGAAAAGCGATACGGTTGTGTCCCAGCTCGTACAGATGATCCACGCACAGGGCACCGCCTGCCTCATGGCCGCTTGCCACATAACTGCAGGGAAACCTTGTCACGGGATGATCTACCACAACCAGCGGATAATTTTTCTGCCGGAGAGCCAACAGCTCTGCGCTGATCAGATCCACGTCATGAGGAAACAGCGCGATGCCTGAGATATTTCCTGTCAGGCAGTAATGCAGCAGCTGATTCATCCCGGCGAAATCTCTGCTCTGGAAGGTATGGCACAGATAACGGTCACCGGGAAAGGCAGACTGGATCCCGTTGCAGAGGGAGAGGGCGAACATGTCGGTGATATTCGGGAAAATACAGGCGATTTCCGTCAGCCCAGGCGAAATTGGGGGGGGTGCCTCCGAGTCGGGCGTACCGCCGGAAAGCGGCCCTGCATCCGTCGGCTTTTTCGTATTGGCGGCCTGGACAAAGGTGCCTTTTCCCGGACGGCTGACAAGGATTCCTTCCTCCTTCAGCTCAGAAAGAGCCTTGGAGATGGTGATTCGGCTGACATAATAATGATTGGAGAGCTCCTGCTCCGTGGGAAGCTTATCTCCCGGATAGAATACGGAGTTTTCAATCTGGCGTATGATATCGTTTTTGATTTGCCGGTATAAAGGGATATTTGATTCTTTTGCCATGGTGTTGCCTCGTAAAATATTGCTGTATGCCTGTACTTCTGTTTCGCATACTTTATTATAGTACCTGGATAATAACATCATCTTTTTGATTTTATTATAGTACCTGGATAATAAAATCATCTTTTTGATTTTATTATAACACCGAAAAAAAAGGAATACAAGCGAAAACGGGCGGGAGGCTTGCCGGAGGAAGGCCGGTAAAGCGTCGGAAGATCAGGAGAAGGCGAGGAAAGGCGAGCGGTAAGCCCGAAACCGGAAGGAGCGGAGAAGATGAAAAAATACTCGATAGGCGTTGACATTGGGGGAACAAAATGCGCTGTCGTACTGGGGAAGGGCCGCCTGCCGGAGAAGGAGTCGGATTCTTTTATCCTGGATAAGATAAAATTTCCCACAGAGGCGGAAAAGGGGCCGGAGCAGACAATCCGGCGTATCTGTGAGGCGGTAAGTTCGCTTTTGAAAAGAAATCAGGTCAAAGCGGAGGAGGCGGTAGGAATCGGCGTCAGCTGCGGGGGACCTCTGGATCACAGAAAAGGAATCGTCCTGAATCCGCCGAATCTGTACGGCTGGGATCACATTCCGATTGCGGATATCCTGGAAAAAAAATTCGGTATCAGGACTTTTCTCGAAAACGACGCCAATGCCTGCGGGCTGGCGGAGTGGAGGTTCGGCGCGGCGAGAGGGTATCGGAATATTGTCTTCCTGACCTGCGGGACAGGTCTGGGGGCGGGGCTGATCCTGGACGGCAGACTCTATCACGGGAGCTGCGGCATGGCCGGGGAGGCGGGACATGTGCGGCTTTCGCCGGAAGGCCCCGTAGGTTACGGCAAGGCGGGATCCTTTGAGGGCTTCTGCAGCGGGGGCGGAATCGCGCAGATTGCCAGGACAAAGGTGCTGGAAAAGCTGCAGATGGGCGAGAGGCCGCCCTTGTGTCCCGATGTGGAAGGACTGCAGGCGCTGTCCGCGAAGACGGTGGCGGAAGCGGCGAAAGCGGGGGATGCGCTGGCCGGGGAGATTTATCGGATAAGCGGCCGATATCTCGGAAGAGGACTGGCGATTCTGATCGACATCCTGAATCCGGAGGTGATCGTCCTGGGCAGCATTTACGAGAGAGCGGAGGAGCTGCTGCTGCCGGGCGTCAGCGAGATTCTGGAGAAAGAGGCGCTGGAAATCTCCAGAAGATCCTGCAGGATCGTCCCCGCAGGGCTGGGGGAGCAGATCGGAGATTACGCGGCGCTCTCGGTGGCTTTTGGGGAGGATTGGGGAGAAGCGGGTGACAATGAAGAAGAATAGCGATAAGGAAAGAGAAATATTGGAATCCCTCTGCGCAAGGCATCCGGAGCTTCCGGGGGATAAAATCCGGGAAGCGGCGGAGCTGTTATATCAGACCTATCAGAGCGGCGGCAAGCTTCTTTTATGCGGAAACGGCGGGAACGCGTCGGATGCGGAGCATATTGTGGGAGAGCTGATGAAGGGATTCCGGTTGAAGAGGGAGCTCAAGGAGACGGAAAAAGCGCGTTTTCGGGGAATCGACGGGGGAGAAGAGCTGGCAGGGCGGCTGCAGAGGGCAATCCCCGCCATCTCCTTAAACAGCCAGACCTCCCTGATTACGGCAATCGGAAACGATACCTCCTACGAGATGATTTTTGCCCAGCAGGTTTATGCCTACGGCCGGCCGGAGGACTGTCTGATTGCCATGAGTACCTCCGGAAATTCCGCCAATGTGGCAGCGGCGGTAAAGACTGCCCGGGCGTTGGGGATGAAGACGCTGGGGATTACGGGGAGCAGGCCCTGCGCGCTGTCAAAGCTTTGCAGCCTCTGCATTTTGCTTCCCGCCCATGAGACATGGCAGATACAGGAATACACCCTGCCGGTCTATCACGCGCTCTGCGCCATGCTGGAAGAGAGAATGTTTGGAGAGTAAATTTCAGAGAAGAGAGGAGTTTGTTATGTATCGGTTGTTTCAAACACATGAGATTCGGAAAAGCAGGGAAATTGAGGGACTTTGGAATCTGGAGGCGGGAGATTACAGAGGCGTTATCACGGTTCCCTCCTGTTGGGAAACGCTGCCGTCCCTGGCGAACTGGCAGGGAAAGGGAATCTACACCAGAGAGCTTACCTTTGGCGGGAATGCGCGTCTGATTTTCAAGGGCGTCAGCCATACGGCGGACGTCTATGTGGATGATCGGCATATTGCGCACCATTACAACGCCTATACGCCCTTTGACGCGGTGGTCTGTGTGCCTCAGGGAAAGCATGTGATCCGGGTGGAGGTAGATAATTCCTTTTCGGAGGATTCCGTTCTGCATATCCCCAACGATTATTATACCTATGGCGGAATCATCCGCCCCGTGGTGCTGGAAGAGCTGGGGGACTGTTATGTCTCCACGGTTCATTTCACGCCCTTTTATCGGGACGGGGAATGGCACGCGACGGTAGAGACTACGGTGGTTTCCCTGACGGAGCAGGAGACGACTCTGGAGCTTGGCCTGTATCTGGACGACGAAAGATTTTCCGCCGGGGAGATCCGGCTTTCCGGAAAAGGGGAAAGGGTGTTCCGGCAGGAATATACCTTTGGGGATGTACTGCCTTATTCGCCCGGCGAACCGAAGCTCTATGCCCTGAAGGCGGTTCTGTCAAAGGACGACAGGCCGGTGGACGATCTGATTGACAGGGTGGGATTTCGGGAGATTCGGACGGAAGGGAAGAAGCTGCTCCTGAACGGTAGTCCGCTGCGGCTGCGTGGCTTTAACCGTCACGAGGATTACAATGTATTTGGCAATGCAGTGCCCGTTCAGGCTTTGATGCGGGATCTTGCCCTGATACGGGACACAGGGGCGAACGCCATCCGAACCAGCCATTATCCCAACGACGAGCTGTTTCTGGATCTGTGCGATTTCTTCGGGCTGATGGTCTGGGAAGAGGCTCATGCCAGAGGGCTGAACGCCGTTCATATGGCAAATCCCAACTTCCTGCCCCAGAGCCTTAGCTGCATCGATGAAATGATCGGGAACCATTATAATCATCCCTGCATCTTCTGCTGGGGGATTCTGAATGAGTGCGTCAGCGAGACAGAGTTTGGAAGGGAATGTTACGGCGCGTTGTTTGAGCGGATTCGCAGCCTTGACCGGAGCCGTCCCGTAACGTCCGCCACCTGCCGGGAGGGCAGGGATATCACCCTGGATCTCCAGGATATTGTCTCCGTAAATACCTATCCCGTGTGGGGGAGCAGATATGCGCCTGCGGACGAAAAAATGAAAGATTTAAAGAAATGGATCGGGGAGACGGGAAACGGGGAAAAGCCGTTCATCATCAGCGAGATTGGCGCAGGCGCCGTATACGGCTTCCGCTCCGACACGCAGTGTCACTGGAGCGAGGAATATCAGGCCTTCTGTCTTGAGAAGCAGCTGGAGGCCACGCTTTCGGATCCGGATATCTCCGCGGTGTTTATCTGGCAGTTCTGCGATATCCGGGTGGATGATGAGTCCCATTGGAAGCAGCGGCCCAAGTCGCAGAATAATAAGGGGGTTGTGGACGAATTCCGCAGAAAGAAGCTGGGCTACCGGGTGGTGAAGGAGATGTTTGCAAAGTATTCGGAGACGTAGAGCGGCGGATTTTCTGCCCGGGGGCTCAGACAGGACGGGTTTTTAAGACGCAGGAAAGCCATTATGAGCGGATGGAGGATAGGGGAAAGGAAGGGGAATGGGAAGAAAAGGGCAAAACGGGATGGAAAATACGGTGAAAAAAGAGGGGAAGGACGCGGTCTGGCTGGAGGACGCGCTGCGGACGAAATGTCCGCTGCGCTTTGGCGAAGACGGGAAATTCCGGATTCTGATGGTATCGGATATCCATGGCGGACAGGGATATGCCGGAGAGGAGACGGTGCGGGCCATGCAGGCGCTGGTGGACGTGTCTAAGCCTGACCTTGTCCTTCTGGGAGGGGATATCGCGGGTCCGGGATTCATCCATGTCGAGACAGAGGAGCAGCTTCGTTCCCTGCTGGACGATATTACGGCACCTATGGAAAACGCCGGTATCCCCTGGGCCCATGTCTATGGGAACCATGATGACAATTATGGCGTGATGCGGGAGCAGCAGCAGCCGGTTTATGAATCCTACCCTCACTGTGTCAGCAAAGCCGGCCCGGAGGAGATATCCGGGATGGGAAACTATGTGTTGCCGATCTGGGATGCGGAAGGGAAGGAGATTCTGTTTAACGTGTTCGGGATGGATACCCACAGCGGCGGAATGCGGAGGTTTGCAAAGGACTACGGGCTTCCTGAGGATACGAAGTTCTTTCCCCAGACGCCGACAACGGATTGCGTGCGTTTCGACCAGATTCTTTGGTACTGGAGGATCTCGGAGCTGCTGGAGCAGTACGCGGGGAAAAAGATTCCGGCGATGATGTATTTGCATATCCCGCTGCCGGAGTTTGAGACGGCGGCGCTGTGGCGCGAGAACTGCGGCCTGAAGGGGCTGCAGGGGGAGGGTGTGTACTGTCCTCCGCTGAACACGGGGCTGTTTGCGGCCTGTCTCCAGAGAGGGGATGTGAAGGGGATTTTCTGCGGTCACGATCACGCAAATAATTTCTGTGCCACTTACGCCGGAATCCGGCTGGGATATGACGGGTATATGAGCTATCATGCCGCGCACGACGAGAAGCTGTGCGGCGGGCGCGTGTTTGAAATCTCGGCGGACGCGCCGGAGGATTTTGAGACCCGGATCCTTCTTGTGCGGGATGCGCTGCGGGAAGCGGCGAAGGGCGCGAAAAAAGAGGGGAAGGACGCGGCCCGGACGGGGGAGAAGGCTCCCTGGGGTGTGCGCTTTGACGGCACGGGGCTGGTCGATCTGGCCTATGAAGGCGGGCGGATGGCCATGGGCTTTTATGACGCCGGCCCCATGCTTGCGGACGACCGGGACGGCCCCTCGGACGAGGACTGCCCCATGATGATCGTGAAGGACACGAACGAGGAGGAATATGAGGCGTACCTGAAAAAGCTGCGCCGGATGGGCTATGAGACTGTTTTTGAGAACCATACGCCCGCCCTGGACTGCTGCCAGCTGGAGAGATGGGGCAGGCTGATTTATGTATATTTCACCCGCGCCGTAAACGAGGTGCGTATCATTGAGGACAGGGCAGGCGTCTCCCTACGGGATTTCTGTCAGGGAAGCGGAGAGGGGGCGTCCGCGGAGATCTATCAGTACGCCCTGCATTACAGCGGCCATTCGCCTGTGACGACAGACTGCGGAATGTTCTATGTCATCCGGCTTTCGGACAACCGGCTGATTATGGTGGACGGCGGACATTATCTGCAGTGCTCCGAAGAGATGCTGACAGGGCTGTACCGTTTCCTGCGGCGGATTACAAAAACGGGGGAGGATGAGCCGATCCGGGTGGCCGCCTGGTTTATCACCCACGGTCACGACGATCATATGGCCGCCTGTGTGAGACTGCTGCGGACTTATCCGGAGAGCATAAAGATAGAGCGGCTCATGTTTAATTTCCCGTCCTGGACGGTACGCCCCGGGGACAAGGATGTGCTGATTTTGAAAGAGACGCTGCGGGAGTTCTGCCCGGATGCGAAATGCCTTAAGCTCCACAACGGACAGATAATCAACCTTGACAACGTCCGCTTTGAGATTTTGTACACCCATGAGGACGCGGTATTCTGGAAGTATCCCTTTGCCTATCCGCTTCGGGATTTCAACTGTACTTCCGTGGTCGCAAAGATGACGACGGGGGGAGGGAGCGTAATGTGGCTGGGAGACACCAATGTCGAAGCGGAAAAAATCATGCTGGAGCGCATTCCCCGGGAGTGCCTGAAGGCCGATGTGGTACAGATCGCCCATCACTGTTATAATTTCCTTTCCGATCTCTACCCGGTCATCGATGCGGATTACGCCATGCTGCCCAACAACCGCCACAATGGGACCAACAGCCATAATCAGGCCAAGCTGCAGGATGTGATAAACGGTCTGGCTTCTCCGGAATATATATGGTTTGCGGATGAGACCGTGGGCTTCCGGTTTGAGGACAATGAGTACAAGGTCGTTTCCCGGGAGCCGATCATCGGCGGCGAGCATGACGGTATCGATTTGTATAATGTGATGCATAAGGTGAGCTGAATAAGCAGTAGGATCCTGTCGCAGACAGTGTAAATCTGCGGGGATTAATTTGCACGCGAACCGGTAAAAACGGATAAAAGGAGAGCCTTGGGTATGAATGAGATACAGGAAATTCTGGATAGTGCGGTGTGCAGCGGAGAGAGCGCGGGCTGCAGCGCGATTGTTCTGCGGGATGGGAAGGAGCTGTTTTATGGCGCTTCCGGTTACGCGGACAGGGAGGCGGGAAAAAAGGTGGAAAGGGATACGATTTTTCGTATTTATTCCATGACAAAGCCCGTCACGGCGGCGGCAGTCATGCTGCTGGTGCAGGAGGGAAAGCTCAACCTTCTGGATCCGGTTTCTTTCTGGCTGCCCGGCTTCCGGGATCAGAAAGTGGCAAAAAACGGCGAGCTGGTTCCTGTGAGGCGGGAAATGGCGGTGCGTGATCTGATGAACATGACCTCCGGGCTGGTCTATCCGGGCGGCAGTGAGGCGGGAAAGGCGGTGAGGGATGTGTATGCGGCCGTCTTTGCGGAGGGAGGTATGACGACGGTAGAAGCGGCCAATGCGATCGGCCGCTGTTCGCTTGCTTTTCATCCGGGAGAGAGCTGGGAGTACGGTACTTCGGCGGAGGTGCTCGGGGCTTTGGTCGAGGCGGTTTCCGGCATGAAGTTCGGAGATTTTCTGGCGGAAAGGTTTTTTGTGCCGCTGGGGATGAAGGACACGGCGTTTTATGTCCCGCAGGAAAAGCAGGAGAGGCTGGCGGCGATTTACAGGATAACGGAAAACGGGCCGGTCAGGGCGGATGATCGGGATTACAGCCTCGGCCCCTGCGTGACGAAGACCAGCCGGCCTGCTTTTGAGGCGGGAGGCGGGGGACTGGTATCGACCATCGACGACTACGCGCGCTTTGGGACGATGCTTCTGACAGGCAGGGGGCCGGACGGGCGGGAAATAATAAAACCCCGGACATTGCGGGCTCTGACGGGAAGCAGGCTGGAGGAGCGGCAGCAGAAGGTATTTTCCGAAAAGGAGTATCGTTTTCCGGGATATTCCTACGGAAACCTGATGTGTGTGCTCAAGGAAGAGGAGAAAGCGGGAATCCTCGCCTCCGAAGGGGAATACGGATGGCACGGTATGCTCGGCACTTGGTTCCGCAATTCGCCTGCGGAGAAGATAACGATGATCTATATGGAACAGCAGCTGGGCGGCAGAACCGTTCCCTTCCACAGGCTGTGTAATGCGGTGATGGTTGGGGAGAAATTCTCTTAAACGACTGCGTGAGCCGCGATTCGGGGGGCGGAGGGAGCGATTCAGGGATTCGGGGGAATTTCTTTCAGTGACCGCGTGAGCTGCGATTCAGGAAGCGGAGGGAGCGATTCACGGATTCGGGGGATCCTTCTGTGACTGCGTGAACTGAGACCGGGGAGGAGTTCGGAAGGAGGAGCCGGGCGGAGCAGGCCTAAAGGGCGGCGCTCCGGCGGGCGGAAGGCGGAATCGGAGGAAGGGCCTTCCCGGAAACCGCCGCCCGGGGAGGCCCTCTCTTTAAAACGGGCGCGAGCAGTCTCCTCATCTCATATCTCTTTTTTCTATAATATACAGTTTTTCCATTGCATTTAGGCATTTAGCAAAAATTTCTTTTTGAATCACATTGACAGAAAAGTATAGTTTCGGTATAATTAGCATATAAATAAATCAGTGGTATCACTGATTGGGCTGGTCGAAAGCCCCTGGTTCACCGAACAGCGGGGAATTTCCCCGCTGTTTTTACTCTATAGGAAATTTCGTCGTAGCAAGGGAAGAATGCGAAGCATTCTTCTAAGCGTCCGACAGGACGCTTTTTTATAACAAAAGCCGCGCTGTAATCTGCAGACAGATTAGAGCATTACTAACCTAAGGAGGTGTTTTTTATGGCAACTTCAAGTATTACGAAAAATTTTGTCATTTCCG
>JAMPIG010000026.1 GCA_023662875.1 Roseburia sp.
TCATAAGAGTCCCTGGTTACCATACCCTATTTTCTCACCCCGTGAAAAGTAACGCCGGACTGGTGTAAGTTATCAATTACCCAAACAATTCGGACGGACATTTCCGGTTCCGTCGTTTCTGATTTTCAGAAGAGCTGATTCAGCGAATAATCACAGGTTAAAGAAAAAGCAGGATGAGATACAGTGCACGGTATTTTTATGCTGCAGGGAATGGAGGGATGAAGAATCAAAACAGAATATGAGGCGTCGGATTTTCTGCAGCGGCTGGTGGACGAGTATACGGCCCGAAAACAGCAGAGTCTGCTGCAAATGAAGAAAGGGCTGGTATCGAAGGAGACCTTTCTGAAGGATGCCGGGGAACATATCAGAACTTATTATCACAGGAGCGAGAAGGAGGACGAGGAGCTCTTAAAGGAGTTTGAGCAATATATCTTCGGTTACTCCCGGCTTTCCGAGCTGATTGACGATAAGTCCGTGTCGGATATCCGGGTTCTGGGCTATGATAATATCCGCGTAAAGCGGAACGGCAGGAGAATGCGGGCGGAGGTCTCCTTTCCGACGCCGCGGGAATACAGGCAGTTTATCGACTATATCGCCACAAAAAATCAGGTCAATATTTCAAATCTGAACGCTATTCAACGATTTACGGACAATGAGAGTCATCCGGACTTTATTCTGCGTTTTACCCTGTCTATGCCTCTGATCAACACTTCCAACGAGCCTTATCTATGTATCCGAAAGGTGCCGAAATTTTTCCCGCAGATGAAGGATCTAATCGAGCAGGGGATGATGTCGCAGGAGACGGCGGAGCTTCTAATCAGCCGCTTCCGGGAAAGCTCCACTCTGATCTGTGGCGGAAATTCCTCCGGGAAAACCACGCTTTTGAACGCGCTAAAGGAGACGCTGCCGGACGACTGCGCGGTATTGGTAGCTCAGCAGGCGGAGGAGCTGACGACCCGCCGTCATCCGGATATGATGTTCCTGCATTCGCTCCCCGGTACGGGGGAGCAGCAGGTCAGCTACGATCTGGAGCATATCAGTATCGCGGGATTGACTATGGATGTGGATTTCTTCATTGTGGGAGAGGTGAAGGGGGCTGAGGCGATTTATCTCTTGAATGCGGCTTATACAGGTCAGATCTGCGCCGCAACCATCCATGCGCCTTCCGCGGACAAGGCGACGGATAAGCTGGTGGATTATTGTTTGGGGAAAAGCCGCTATTCCAGAGATGAGCTGATGAAGATGCTGGACTGCTTTAAGACGCTGATTTTTATGGAGCGCTATAAGGTGAAGGAGATTTTTGAATGTACGGGATGGGACGCGGAAAGCAGAAGCCTGCGCTGCCGCAGAATCCTGTAGCTTGGGAGGCGAAAATTGAAAATTATTTTATTTTTATTGCTTTTTGCGGGATTTTTCCTGCTGTTTTATGAGATGAGAATGTGGAAGTATCTGGCTGGCGTTTTAAGAAAGACCAGAGAGGGCGTAGACGCGGCTGCCCGCCAGAGGAGCCTTGCGGATCGGCAGCAGCTGCTGGCCCTGCAGGAGGAGCATTCCTTTTGGCATCAGGCGGAGCAGCAGCTGCAGTACAGCGGTCTTCGGGGGAGGTTCCCGGGCATGACGGCGGAATGGTGGATTGTGGGGAATGTTCTTGGCGGCGCGGCGGTCTTTCTGACAGTGTCCCTGTTCTTTCATGTAAGGGCGGCCGCCGCGGCGGTGCTGTTGGCGGCTGCCGCGGAATATTACGGAATCAAAAAGCTGCGGGAGCGGAATCTGAAGCGGACGGAAAGAAACCTGATGAAGCTGCTGGATTTCCTGGGGAATTACAGCGTGACCTCGGGAGAGCTTACCGGAATTTTCCAGCAGGTCAGCAGATATGTGGAGGAGCCGGTGAAAGGCGTGCTGGAGCTTTGCTGCTATGAGGCGGCCACCACCGGGGACACGGAGATGGCGCTGCGGCTGATGGCGGAGAGGATCGAGCATCCGAAATTTAAGGAGCTGGCCCGCAATATGGAGATCAGTATGCGTTACAGTACGGACTTTTCCGTCCTGGTGGAGAGCAGCCGAAGGAGCCTGCGGGAGTACCTGAGGATGGCCCAGGAGCGCCGGGGGATGGTCAGGGAAGCGATGATCCATCTGGTATTACTGGTGGGGATGTCCGTGGCGGTGCTCTTTATGGTGGAGCGGCTGACGGGCGTGGATGTGAGATACCTGGTTACCGCCACCTGGCCGGGGAGGGCGGGAATAGCGGCTCTGGCTTTGATTTTTGCCGTATTCCGCGGGAGAATGTATGCTGGCGATGCGTAGAGACTTTCCAAGGCGGCAGGGATGGCACAAGGCCGCAGGAGCGGAAAAGAAGGAGAGGAAGCGGGATGAAAGAGATTCGTTTTGTGACAGGGGGGATTTCCCTGGCGACGGGAATACTGGTATTCCTGGCATTTTGGTTTATTCGGACCGGATGGCATCCGGAGAAAAAACTGCTGAAGGCCTACCGGGAGCTCTCCGGACTGATCCGGGAGACGGGAGGAAGCGGCGGGTTTTATCAGAAGAGCAAGAGGCGTCTGGAAAAAACAGGCGCGGCCTTTCACTACGGGAAATGGGTGGAGCCCCTTCGTTTTCTGGCTCTGCGGCTGGTGCTGGGGATGGCTGGAAGCTTCGCCGGAGCCGCGCTCCATCCGGTCTGGGGAATCGCCGCGTTCCTGTTCCTCTTTTTTCTGCCGTCCTGGCTGCTGAGTTATCTGAACAAGAGGGATAACGAGCGGTTGCTGCCGGAGCTGAAGCTGGTGTACCACTCGCTGGAGATCCAGATCAAGGCGGGGGTCTATGTGACGGACGCGCTGGCGGAATGCTACGGGAGCGTACAGGAAAAACGGCTCCGGCAGGCGCTTTTGGAGCTGGCGGGGGATATCGTCATGAAGGCGGATATCTACGATTCGCTGGAGCGTTTCCAGGGGAAATTTGATAACCGATACGTGGACTCCCTCTGCATAACGCTTTTGCAGGCGCTGGAATCCGGACAGGCGGTGGAGCTGCTCCGGGACATCGGGGAACAGATTAAGGATATGGAGGAGACGGTGCTGGAGAGGAAGAAGGCGGCCCTGGATCGCAGGATTACATTCTGTCAGCTTGGAGTGCTGACCGTAGTGCTGGGACTGGCGTTGTACGCCTGCGTGAGCTATATGTTCGGCGCAGCCTCGATCTTTTAAGGATAAAGGGCGGGTGAAAAACCGGAGAAGGAGAGGGCTGAAAAAGGAAAAATCAATAGGATGTTGCGATATGGAACAAACGAAAGGAGCGGGTATCAATATGAGAGAAATGTATCGAAGGTTCAGAGTGAAAATGGAATGTCTGGGAAGGTATTTGACGGCAAGCGCTTTCCGGCAGGAAAAGGGCATCGACGGAATTCTGGTGACAGTAGGTCTGTGTATCATCGCGCTGCTTTTGTGCGTGGTGATGAAGGACAGCCTGACGGCCTTTATCAAGACGCTTGTGGATGCCATGACCCTTAAGGCGCAGCAGATACTGACAGGGGTGACATCGTGAAAAAAGAAGCCGGAAATGTAGGGGATTTTATGATGGTCTGTATTTGTATGCTGATGCTGACGGCGCTGCTGACAGCTTATATGGACAGCGCGGGTCTGATCGACGAAAAAGCGGAAGTGAACCAGATTGCCAGAAAATATATCCTGAAGATGGAGTCGGTGGGAAGGCTGACAGAGGCGGATCGGGCGGGGCTTTGCGCAGAGCTGGAGGCGGCGGGCGCCGTGGAGGTGAGTCTGGATGGCTCCACCTTCGAGAGCGTCGGCTACGGAGAAGCGATCGTACTCTGTATCAGGGGAAAGCTGAGAGGGACTTATGAGTTTGAAGAAAAAAGAGTTTCGACTGCGAAGTACTGAAAGCGGGCAGATCGGCTGGACAGCCGGACTTTGGCTGATTCTGTTTATGGGATGCTTCCTCTGCGCTTTATTACAGCTGGATGCGCTCAGGATGTCCGCCCAGTACCTGGAGGACGCGCTGGCCGCCTCCAATCTGGCGGCGGCCGTGATCGATGTGGAGGAATACGGGATTTCTCACCGCCTGCAGATTTCGGATCTGCAGGCGGCGAGGAGGCGTTATGAGACAGCGGTGAAGGGAAATCTTGGCCTGGACGAAAGCTGGGAATGTCAAAACAGGGGACTGATCTCCGGCCCGGTGCAGATCGTCAATTTTACGGTATATAACGTCAGCGGGGACGAGGTGGAAATCCATTATTTTGATGAAAACGGTGTTTTGAGCAGCAGTCGGGGAAGCCTGGGGCAGGTCAGGGCACCGAACGGGGTTTTAATCGAATCTACGGGGATCTACAGCGAGCTGCGCTATCATATCACAGGGTTTCTGGGCATGGAAACCGAAGCATACAAGGGAAAGCTGGCGGATGTGAAACGGACGCAGGAGGACGAGGAAGCGGCCGGGGACGCCTAAGCGCGGCGTGGCGGCGGAGGGAAAGAGGAAACCGACGGAAAAGGGAAATATAAAAACGGCGCGAGATGAAAAACAGGAGGAAACGGAATTGAGGAGAAGAGAAAAAAAGCAGGGAAGGATTTCCCTGGATAAAAAGAGAGCGGGAGGAATCGCGGCGGCACTGGTTGCGGCGCTGGCGGTCTTTATTGCGATGCTGCAGGTGGAAAAGAACGCGATGACGAGCTATGAAAAGGGAACCGTATATGTGGCGGCCCGGGAAATTCCCAGGGGGCAGATGATTACGGAGGAGAATTACAGCCGATATTTTACGCAGCGTGAGTTGGAGAAATCCTGCATCGCCGCCACTGCCCTGCGAAGCCCGGAACAGATTACGGGGCTGGCGGCCGGCTTTGATATCGAGCCGGGGGTACTGCTGACGGAAGGGATGTTTGAAAAGCGAAGCGATATCCTGAAAACGATGAAGGAGCCTGTGGTAGCCGGGTTTAAGGCCGACGATCTTTACCAGGTGGTAGGCGGAACGCTCAGGGCGGGAGACAGGATCCATATTTACCGCGTGACGGAAGGGGCGGAGACGGTTTTGGTCTGGGATAATGTATATGTGCAGGAGGTGTTTGACCAGACCGGTACGAGGATCGAAAACGGCGACGCGAATACGGCGGTGCAGCGGATCAATGTATACCTGGATAAAAAGGATGTGGAAACCTTTTATTCGGAGCTGGCGTCGGGAACCTTGCGGGTTGTGAAAAAAATAGACTGACGATTATCAGGAGGACAGGAGAAGAAAAATGGTAAAAAAACAGGTGATATCATTTTGGAAATTGTTGCTTGGGACGCTCCTTTTTCTGGCGGGAGCGCTGGGAGGGAAGCTGTCCGTCAGGGCCGCCCAGACAATTTATAACAGCCCCTATGTCTCCTTTGCGCCGGACAGCAGGGCGTGGACTACGAACGCGGGTCAAAAAAATATCACCTGGTATGCTAAGGGGACGACGGTGGATACGGGGATAAAATCGAAGCTGGCGGATCTCGGGCAGGGGGAACATTACTATCTTTGCAAGAGGACGGGAAGCGTGCCGGTAGGGCGCTGGAAGGTGGCCCATACAGAGGGACAATGTGTTCATGACGGTTATACGGATGGCTATCATAATCTTGACTTTAACAAGCAGGTCTGCCTGAAAAAGCATTATTCCGGATGGTTTGCCTATTGCGCGGACTGCGGCGGGGAGATTACCGCAGGATTAATCTATATGAGTAAAGAAGCGGCGGAAAGCATCGATTATATAGAGGTTCAGGATGGACTGGACTATTATTACCTCTGCCCTTTCTGTAAAAATCTGGAGCAGGGCTATACCCTGTCCCACCGCTGCCGGCAGATTTCAGCGAACCGGTATCGCGTGGTATATGACGAGAATCATGTGGGCGTGGAGTTTGGTAATAACGGGATTCTGGAGGGGAGGATGACGCCCAGTATCCATATGTTCGGGAATGCGGAGCAATACGAAGGGAAAGTGGTCACCCCGGTAACTCATCTGACTGTAAACGCTTTCAGCCGTACCGGTTATCGGTTCGTCGGATGGAACACAAAGTCGGACGGGAGCGGCAGGGCTTTTTCCGACGGACAGGAGATTCTGAACCTGACGGAGGAAAACTGGGACGGAAGCGAGCAGAGCGCGGAGGGGACTGTGATTCTTTACGCCCAGTGGGAGCTTTCGGAGAGCATTCTGCAGATCGATCCCTGCGGCGGAAGCTATGAGGGGCGGCAGGGGATTACGGAAAAGGCCGGAGGCTATGGGACGACCTTCCGGCCGGATGCGGACTTGCTGATCCCGCCTTCGGGGTATCAGGTATCCTTTTCCTGCGGAGGCGGCGAGCCTCTGTCACCGGTGACAGGCAGCCTCCATTTTACGGAGTGGAGTATGACTCAGCCCTTCAGCGGTGTGTTTTCGGAGGGAGTCTATCGGTACGGCGGGCCGGGAAACACCAGGGATACCCTTCGGGCCTGCTATGCAGCCGACAGTATACTGCTCCCCAGGCCCGTAAGGGAAGGCTTTTCCTTTGGGGGCTGGTACTATGACAGTGAATTTACGCAGCCTGCGGGCGCGGCGGGAGATCCCTTTACGCCGGTGAGGGATGTTGTGCTTTATGCCCAATGGGTGGAGCTTGTCCTGAGCTCCGAGGATAATTACCAGGTGAACGGCGGAAAGGGAGCCGTAAATCTTCGGTGGAACCAGGCGGACGGAAAGGGTAAGACTTACCGGTTATACCAGAGCCGAAACGGGGCGGATTGGGCGCAGATCAATTCGGTGGACGATATCAGCAACGGAAAAACCGTGGATCTGCAGTTTTCCTTTTCCGGCGGAGAGGAGAAATACGTTGTGCCCTACGGAGGGATTTATACTCTGTCCCTGGCGGGGGCCCAGGGCGGGAACAACGGCGTCTTTTCAGGCGGCCTGGGAGGAAGCGTGACAGCGAGCTTTTATCTCTTCCAGGGGGAGGTCCTGACCGTCACAGTAGGCGGTCAGGACGGCTATAACGGCGGCGGAAAGGGAGAACGGTACGGAGCGGGAGGCGGTATGACCAGTATCTGTTCCGATCGCAAAGGACTCCTTCTGGTCGCCGGGGGCGGCGGGGGCGCGACTCCCCTGTCGGACGGTTACCCAGGCGGCTCAGACGCCGGACTTTTACCTGCCGGGCAGGCCGGAGAGGATGGAGCCTCCGGCGGAGGCGGCGGGTATCGGGGCGGTCTCTCGGGGGAGCTGATCCTGCATGAGCATTCTGAGACTCAGAAGGAGCTGGCGGTTCTGAAGAACGGGGAAGTGATTTATGTGACGGATTCCTGTCTGCATACCCACACCGGAAACAGTACCGACGGCGGGGGCTGCTACGGGATCCGGGAGGATGTGTCTTACCAGGGCCCTTGCACGGTAAGCTGGTATATAGCAAACGTTGTTGTCAACGAAAGCGGGTGTAGCTATCTACTGCCGGACGGCACAAGGTGCAATAAGTCCTGGACCTGGGCACATTATATTGAAAGCCATCAGTGCGATACCTCCTGGCCCGGGAGCACACATGAATATTTCTGCGTTGACGGCCACTCGGGCTGGACGCCGACAGGAGCCGCGGGCTATACGCATACCGGAACCTTCCGTAAAACCGTTTACCGGAGAAACTGCGAGGCTGCGGACAGGGAGAATGGCTGGGAGGCCTCCGAGTGTAAATATGGCCTGAGCGACGGTCAGATTCTTTCAGCGCGCTCTTCCTACGGCGGAAGCAGCTACGTCAATACGGCGTATGCCCTGTCCTTTGAGATGACGGCGGGAAGCCGGTCGGGAGACGGCTGCGCGGCCTTGAAGGCGGAGGTCGTCGGTTTTCAGGATGTACCGGAGCTGAAGGGAGTCAGCGCCCCGGATCTGGAGGCACCCAGGCCGATAGACGAAAAGACGGTGGTGAAGCTTCCGTTGGACGACCGAAGAGTAACGATCCGATGGCAGGAGCCGGAGGATCTGGGTACAGTCTACTACCACAGGGCGGAGACTTATCTGCAGGGTTCGACAGCGGTGCTCTGTAATTCCAACGTAACAAAAAATACTCTGGTGTCCGGCGTAAAGGAATATCGCTATGTACTGGACGATCGGAAGGATACGGCAGCCGATCAGGGTGCCTGTCTTGCTGACCGACAGGTGACCGTTGAAGTGGGTCAGGAGACCAGGTATCTGCATCTGGCGGCGGTGGACGTCGCGGGGAACTGCAGCGAGACGATTCATCTGAGGCTGGATGCGGAAAGCGTCCGTTGGAACCTTTTTACCCGGCAGCTGGAGATTGAGGAATGTGAGAATGTATTTTCCGCGGGAGACAAGGTTTATTACGTCAGATGCGACGGTGCCACGCCCTTCAAGCTGCTGCAGACCTGCGGCCTGGACGGGACGCCGACGGCCGGATATCAGCTGAACTATACTATCTATGAGTCGGAAATTTCCGGACGGGAGAACAGTCTGGGAAGGAATCTGATTTATACGCCTTCCCAGGCGGATCCGGAAAGAGATACGGAGACCAGGGCGGAGGGATTGATCTGCTCCATACAGGGAGAGGCTTTGCTGGGACAATATCCTTATTCCCTGACCCGGCGCGTCAGCGGAGGGAAGGAGCTGCTGGGAGAACAGATGTTTACGCTGGGCCGGGAATATCACGGGCAGCAGGTGGAGATCCGCCCCAGGGCGGGCGCGGAATATCAGGAGGACGGCGTGACGAAGATACAGTACTCCGACGCCGGAGAGGACGCAAAGAACGGGATCCGAATTATCGGGGATGGCGAGGGCCCGGTAATCAGGGGGCTTGAGATCCTGCGGGATAAGGAGCTGATCGATCGTCTGACGGAGACCGTCCGGCTTCATGTGACGGCGGAGGACGAGCTGTCTGGAACAGAGGAGTTTTACATCCTGATAGAAAATCAGGACAACTTTGAACAACGGGTATTTTATCCGGAGGACGGCTCCATCGACCTGGAGATTACGAGGTCGGATGCCCTGTTTTCCGGGGACTTCACGGTGACCTGTCATGCTGTGGACCATGTGGGCAACGAGAAGGAGGAAACCTGCGAGGTGACGGAATTTGCATTGGAAACGCGGCTGGAAAGAATATTGGAGCCCCATGAGCCCGTCTTCAAGGGAGGGGAGAGCGGTATCCTTTGGATCACAGTCTACGGCTATGCGGATCGGGTGGAGGTGGAGTTCCCGGAGGAAATGCTGGAGCTGAATCCGGGACTGAACAAAATCTTTGAGTATACGGAGAAGCTATATCGGCAGGAATCCCGGCTGCAGTTTATGATTCCGATTTACACGCCTGCGGGCCGGGAGTATGTGATATCGGTTCATGCCTATAAGGATGGCCGGCAGCTGGACAGTCTGGCGGGCCTGGACGTTATTGTGGAGGGCGGAACTGTCCTGACGGAGTTCCGTACCAGACTGCGATGAAAACGGCTCTGTGGGCGGTGATTTTCCTGTGCCTGCTGGCGGCCTGTATTATGGACTGTAAAACCTGCATGGTTTACAATGTGGTATGGTGGATCAGCGGGGCGGCGGCGCTGATTCTCCTGGTTCTGAACGGGCGGCAGATTCCGCCGGAGACTGTTTTCTGGCTGGGAGCTTTTGCGGCGCTGCAGGAAATTCTGTTTTCCAGGATGTACGGGAAGGCGGACTGCCATGGCTTCTGTGTCTGCGCCGCCGCGGAGGCCTCCCTGGGGATCGGCCCGGCAGGCTTTCTGGGGCACATGCTGCTGGCTTTCGGGCTGCTGGCGGTAGTGCAGGCGTTCCGGCGGAATATCGGCAGGGATGGAAATCTGAAGCGTCCCGTTCCCTTTTTACCCTATATAACCCTTGCTTTCTGGGTGCTGCTTTGGTATTATAATAGCTGTTGACAGGACTTTTGATTTAGGATAAGGAATTTCCGCAAAGTGCAATTTGGATTCATGACAATAGAGTATACGTGATGTACTATTGATCGGTATGCGCGCCAGAGCGCACAAGGGGTATAAACATAAATTTTGCTGTCGGCTGCGCGACGCTGTGAGAAAGAGGTGAGAGAAGGCGTGATTACGGTTTCCCTTTGCATGATCGTGAAAAACGAAGAAAAAATACTGAGGAGATGCCTCGACAGCGTGGCGGATCTGATGGATGAGATCGTGATTGTAGATACCGGTTCCACAGACGCCACAAAAGCCATAGCCGGGGAGTACACCGACGCGGTTTATGATTTTGAATGGGTGAATGATTTCAGCGCCGCCAGGAATTACGCTTTCTCCAGAGCGACCTGCGAATATGTCTATTCCGCCGACGCGGACGAGGTATTGGACGAGGAAAACAGGGAGAGGTTTCGAAGACTGAAGGAAACGCTTCTTCCCGAAATCGAGATCGTACAGATGAAATATGGCGGTCAGCTTCGCTTTAATACGGTTTACAACTTTGATGAGGAGTATCGGCCCAAGCTGTTCCGGCGTCTGCGGGAGTTTGTCTGGCAGGAGCCCATCCACGAGACGGTGCGGCTGGAGCCGGTGGTCTACGACAGCGACATCGTGATTACCCATCTCCCGGAGAGCAGCCACGCGGGGCGGGATCTGGCGGCGTTCGCCGGATACTGCGCCGGAGGCAATCGGCTTTCCCGGCGGCTTCACGGCATGTATGCCAGAGAATTGCTGATTGCGGGGGGCAAGGCGGATTTTGCCGCTGCTGCGTCCTTTTTTGAAGCCTCCGCGGCGGATGGAACAAGAGGTGCAGAGGAGATTCTCCAGGCCTGCTGTATCGCCGCGAGGGCGGCCCGGCTGGCCGGAGATACGGTGCGCTTTTTCAAATATGCCTCCAAGGTTCTGGCGGAGGAGGCGAATTCGGAGATCTGCTGCGAGCTGGGACATTTTTATGAGGAAGGCCAAGATATGGAGGAGGCGGCGGTCTGGTATTATAACGCGGTCTATGAGACGCAGCCTTTGATGTACCTTGCCGCGGGCGGTAAGGAATCTCTGGAGGGACTGGTGCGCTGCTATGAGAAGCTGGGATGCCCGGAGCAGGCGAATGCTTACCGCAGGGAGCTGGAGGAGCGGGAGGAATAGGGCGGCAGCGGGATGGAGTTCGGAACGGCAGGAAGAGCCTGTAAGCGAAGGGGTTGAGCGGAAGGATCCCCGGGGCTTTGGAGGGAAAAGATCAGGATGAGCTGGGAAGAGAAGGTAAGGAGAGTTGTGCCCTATGTGGCGGGGGAGCAGCCCGGGAAGCCGGGCGTGATCAAGCTGAATACAAACGAATGCCCTTATCCGCCGGCACCGGGAGTAAAACGGCTGGCGGAGGAGCTGGACTGCGGAAAACTGCGGCTGTATCCGGATCCGGACGCCGCCGGGCTGACGGAGGCGCTGGCGGAATATTATCAGGTAAGGCCGGAGCAGGTATTTGTGGGAGTGGGATCGGATGATGTGCTGGCGATGGCCTTTTTGACGTTTTTTAACAGCGGGAAACCCGTCCTGTTTCCGGATGTCACCTACTCCTTTTATGACGTCTGGGCGCAGCTTTTTCGAATTCCTTATCAGGTTTGTCCGCTGGATGAAAGCTGGCGTATCCGGCCGGAGGATTACCGGAAGGAGAACGGCGGCGTTATCTTTCCGAATCCCAACGCGCCCACCGGGATGTATGAGACGCTGGAGACGGTGGAGCGGATCCTGGAGGCGAACCGGGATGTGGTCGTGATCGTGGACGAGGCCTATATAGACTTTGGAGGGCACAGCGCTCTGCCGCTGCTGGAAAAATACGACAATCTGCTGATCGTGCAGACCTTTTCCAAGTCCCGGGCCATGGCGGGGCTGCGGATCGGCTTCTGCATCGGCAGCGAGAAGCTGATCGGTTATCTGAAGGATGTAAAATTTTCCTTTAATTCCTATACCATGAACCTTCCGGCCCAGCTTCTGGGCAGGGAGGCGATTCGGGACGACGCTTACTTTAAGAAGACTGTGGCGAAGATTGTCGCGACACGCCAGCGGGTCAAGAAAGAATTGAAGAGCCTTGGCTTCTCTTTCCCGGACTCCCGGGCCAATTTCCTTTTTGTGACGCACGACAGGATTCCGGCCAGGCAGCTTTTTAGCGCGCTTCGTGAGGCTGATATCTACGTCAGGTATTGGGATAAGCCCCGGATATCGGATTATCTTAGAATTACGGTGGGAACGGACGAGGAGATGGATGCGCTGCTGGCTTTTTTGAAGGACTATGTATCAAAGGCGGACGGGAAATGGCCGGAAAGCCAAGGTATTTGATCCTCGCGGCATTCGTCAAGTCAGCTTGCTGATTTTATGTCCTATGCAGGCACTGGCACAAGGTCAACTGCGTTGACTTGGCTCACTGCCCGCGGGAATAAAAGCGGAAGGAAACGGGAACAGGGGAATAGAACGGAAAAATAGAAAATAGGATAGAAGAAAAAAGGACGGAGAAGGTTATGCTGAAGAAATATTTGTTTGTGTTTTTTGTATCTATGGTGCCGTTGATCGAGCTGAGGGCGGCGGTTCCGATCGCGCTGGGAATGAACCTGCCGGTGCTTCCCAGTTACATTGTCTGCATTCTGGGGAATATGCTTCCCGTGCCGTTTATCTTTCTCTTTGCCAGGAAGGTGCTGGAATGGGGAGCGGATAAGCCGGTGATCGGCGGATTTTTCCGGTTCTGTCTGGAGAAGGGTCACAAGGGCGGAGTGAAGCTGAAGGAAAAGGCGGGAAGAGGCCTGTTTGCGGCGCTTCTGCTCTTTGTGGGAATCCCCCTGCCCGGAACCGGGGCCTGGACGGGAACTCTCGCCGCCAGCCTGCTGGATATGGACTTTAAGTCCAGTGTGCTTGCGGTGCTTTGCGGCGTCGTGTTGGCGGGGATTATCATGGGACTGGCCAGCGCCGGGCTGTTTGGCGCGCTGGGAGCGTTGTTTTAAGGAAGCCAGCGTTCGATATCGGCAGCGGAGACGGGAGGAAATTTCGTCGACAGCGGAAGGAAAAGGGCGGTAATGACCGATAACGACCGGCGGCGGAAGAATAAGAGCGGTAAAGATAAAGACCGGCGGCGGAAGGAAAGACCGATCAGGATCGACAACGTTCTGGTACGGGAGAGAAAAGCGGCTTGTGTCGGCGCGCGGAAATGAGGGAGAAAATGGCGGGACAATACAAAGATTTTGCGGGCGTTTATGATGAATTGATGGATAATATCCCCTATGAAACCTGGAGCGGGCGTCTGGACTTCCTGATTCGGAAATATGGCGTGTCAAAGCCGGAGAGAGACGCGGAAGGGCTGCTGGATTCCGAGAGGAATCTTGTGGTGGATCTTGGCTGCGGTACTGGAACCCTGACCGAGCTGATGTACGGGAAGGGTTACGACATGATCGGCGTGGACGCATCGGAGGATATGCTGAATATCGCCATGGAGAAAAAGGAGAAGAGCGGGGATGAGATCCTTTATCTCCAGCAGGATATGCGGGAGCTGGAGCTGTACAGCACGGCGGGAACCGTGTACAGCGTCTGCGATTCCCTGAATTATATTCTGGAGGAGAGCGAGCTGGCGGAGGTGTTTTCGCTGGTCAATAATTATCTGTATCCGGGGGGAATCTTTGTTTTTGACTTTAACACGGAATACAAGTACCGGGAAGTCATCGGCAATACGACCATCGCGGAAAACCGCGAGGACTGCAGTTTTATCTGGGAGAATTTATACGACCCGGAGGAAGAGATCAACGAATATGACCTGACTGTTTTTGTGCAGGAGGAGGACGGCCGTTTCCGGCGGTTTACGGAAACCCATCTCCAAAGAGGGTATCGGTCGGAGCAGATGCGGCGGCTGGTGGAACAGGCCGGTATGATTGTGCTGGAGATGACGGACGCGGATACCATGGAGCCGGTGACACCCGAGAGCCAGAGGGTTTATATCGTTGCGCAGGAGTGCGGGAAGTCGGTGTGACGGGAAGCTTCTGCAGGTAAGGCGGCAGGTAGACCGCGTTGTCCCGTCCGACCGAGCGGCACCTCCCGCCGCCGGGAACTGCGGGTTATGGGCGGGTTTGACAAAAAACAGGGGCGGGACTTCCCGAAAAGGAGGACAAATGAAGGACGTAATCGTGCGCGCTACGGCGGCGGACGCGCAGATCCGCGCTTTTGCGTGCAGTACAAAGGGCGTAGTGGAGGCAGCAAGGCAGGCGCATAATACAAGCCCTGTTGTGACGGCGGCCCTGGGACGGCTGCTGAGCGCCGGCGCTATGATGGGTTGTATGCTGAAGGGAGAGAAGGATCTTCTTACCCTGCAGATCAAGGGCGATGGGCCGGTACAGGGGCTGACGGTGACGGCGGACGCCTTCGGCCGGGTAAAAGGCTATGCGGTGACGCCGGATGTGATTCTGCCTGCCAATGCCGTCGGGAAGCTGGATGTGGCGGGAGCCGTGGGGCAGGGAACCTTGAGCGTCATCAAGGATTTGGGATTAAAAGAGCCCTATGTGGGGCAGACTGCATTACAGACGGGCGAGATCGCGGAGGATTTGACCTATTATTTTGCCGCTTCGGAGCAGACGCCCTCCGGCGTCGGGCTGGGCGTGCTGATGAACCGGGACAATACCGTGCGGCAGGCAGGAGGCTTTATCGTACAGCTGATGCCTTTCGCGTCCGAGGAGACGGTAAGCAGGCTGGAAGAGAACCTGGGCCGGATCAGCGCGGTGACCGCCCTGCTGGACGAGGGAAGGACGCCGGAGCAGATGCTGGAGCTTCTTTTGGACGGCCTGGAGCCGGAGATAAACGATACCGTGTCCGCGGCCTTTTACTGCAGCTGTAGTCGGGAAAGAATTGAGAAGGTTCTGATCAGTCTCGGGAAAAAGGAAATCCGGGAGATGATCGAGGATGGGGAGACGATCGAGGTAAACTGCCAGTTCTGCGGCAGGCATTATCTGTTTACCGTGGCGGAGCTGGAGGAGATTTATTCCCGCGGACAATGAGCCAGGTCAACGTGGTTGACTTGGTGCCAGCGCTTGCAGCTGACCATGGTTGGCTTGGGCAGGTTGGCGAATGCCGCATGGTATTGACTGCAGCTGCCAGGAAGAACACTGGCGGAAGTGGTGTGAGTTTTTCGGGGAATGCGGCTGAGACGCTGCCACGGTACGGTGAATTTTTACTTTATAGGAAACTTCGTCGCGGCAAGGGAAGAATGCGAGGCATTCTTCTAAGTGCCGCTGCGCGGCACTTTTTTAAGGGACGGATCGTTCGACGGGGAGGACTTATCATGGAGCATGGATTTATCAAAGCGGCTGCTGTGACACCGAAGATAAGAGTGGCGGATCCGGTCTATAACGGAGCTGTTGTCCGCGATGAGTTGGATAAAGCCTGCGAAAAGGGAGCGAAGATTATTGTATATCCGGAGCTTTGTCTTACCGGCTATACCTGCGAGGATCTTTTCCTGCAGCCCGCGCTTTTGCGGGAGGCGGAAAGGCAGCTGCTTGCGGTGGCGGAGGCGACGAAGGGAAGGGACTCCCTGGTTTTTCTGGGGTTGCCGGTGGAACGGGACGGACGGCTCTACAATGTGGCGGCTGCGGTGCAGGACGGCCGCGTCTTGGGAATGGTGCCGAAGGCGAACATCCCTTCCTATGGGGAATTTTACGAGGGAAGATATTTTACGGCGGGAAACCGAGTGCCTGTTCCCTTTGAGATAGGGGGCGTCAGCGTGCCCTTTGGAACGAATCTTTTATTTTTCTGTGAGAATGTACGGGGACTTACGGTAGCCTGTGAGATCTGCGAGGATTTCTGGGTGGCGGAACCGCCGGGGATCGGACACGCCCTGAAGGGGGCTACGGTGATTGTGAACCTGTCCGCTTCCAGCGAGACGGCGGGGAAGGACGAATACCGGGAGCTGCTGGTAAAGTCTTCCAGCGCCCGGCTGATCTGCGGCTATGTTTACGCTGCTGCGGGAGAGGGGGAGTCCACGCAGGATCTGGTGTTCGGAGGACACAATCTGATCGCCGAGAACGGAACCGTGCTGGCGGAGGCGAAGAGATTTCAATGCGGAACCGTCTGCGGGGATCTGGATATACAGAGGCTGCTTTCGGAGAGGCGGAGGATGGGAACCTTCGGGAAAGAGCCGACGGAGGACTATGTGACGGTTCCTTTTCGGCTGCGGCAGGAGACCACAAACCTGCAGCGCAGGTTTTCCTGTATGCCGTTTGTGCCTCCGGAGGGAGAAAAGCGGAGGCAGCGCTGCGAGGAAATTTTATCCATTCAGGCCTATGGGTTGAAAAAAAGACTGGAGCACACGGGGCTGTCCGCAGCGGTGATCGGTATTTCCGGCGGGCTGGACTCGACGCTGGCGCTTCTGGTAACGGTAAAAACCTTTGACCTGCTGGGGCTGGAACGCAGGAGGATTACGGCGGTGACCATGCCCTGCTTCGGCACGACGGACAGAACTTTTGAGAATGCCTGCGAGCTTGCGGAGGCGCTGGGAGTGACGCTGAAAAGGATTGAGATCCGGGAGGCGGTGGGCGTTCATTTCCGTGATATCGGGCAGGATCCGGAGAAGCGTGACGTTACCTATGAAAACGCTCAGGCCAGGGAGCGGACGCAGGTGCTGATGGATCTGGCAAATCGGCTGGATGCGCTGGCAATCGGCACAGGTGATCTGTCGGAGCTTGCTTTAGGGTGGACTACCTACAACGGGGATCATATGTCGATGTACGGCGTGAACGCCGGAGTTCCCAAGACGCTGGTGCGGCATCTGGTGAGGTTTTACGCCGAGAGCTGCGCAGACAAAAGGCTGACGGAGATTCTGGAGGATGTACTGGATACTCCGGTAAGTCCTGAGCTGCTGCCGCCCGGCGAGGACGGCAGCGGGCAGAAAACAGAGGAACTGGTGGGGCCTTATGAGCTTCATGACTTTTTCCTGTATTATATGCTGCGCTGCGGGTTTCCCCCGGCGAAGGTATATCGGGTGGCGGTTTTGGCTTTTCAGGGACAGTACGGGGAAGACGCGATCCTGAAATGGCTGAAGGTTTTTTACCGGCGCTTTTTTGGGCAGCAGTTTAAACGCTCCTGTCTTCCGGACGGGCCGAAGGCAGGAAGCGTTTCCCTGTCGCCAAGGGGAGATCTGCGGATGCCGTCCGACGCCTGCGCGAATCTCTGGATGGAGGAATTGGAGCGACTGAAAAATTGGCGCGGGAGCTGATTTTCCAGCCGACTGTCCGGCACCGTTACTGAGAAACGGCTGCCTTATCCAGAGAGTTCTTGATGGCTTCCAGCAGTACCAGAGAGGTATATTTGCTGTCGGAGGAGTAGGTCACGCCCTCCAGGGTCTGCAGCTCGTAAACCTGACTGCAGATCGACTCAAAGGCAGGCTCCAGCAGAGGGTACATCGTTGTGACGGCGTCGTTGAGGTTTACCATGCGGATCGCGGAGATCGAGTCCTTATCCACGACGACTTCGACATCAATGGTCTGGTTCCCGAGAATTAACTCGGTGCTGTAGATGCCGGGTATGTAGAGAGAAGCGGAGCTGACGGAGGAGCTTTCCTCCGGGGCGGGGGTTTCTTCTTTGTCAGGCAGGAACATCATGACCAGCAAAATGACAAACAGGATGCCCAGCACGGCGAATATCGCGGTATAAATCAGTTCTTTCATATGCAATACGACTATTTTGGTTTTTGCGCTCATTTTGATTCCCCTTGATTTGTCAGGATCGTTTCTTTGATAATAGATATGTGCGAGAAGGAAAGAATATGCTTTTTGTTTGCTTTCCCGTTGACAAGGAGCGGACTGCATTGTTATTATATTTCTGGAGCAGGGGCGTTCTATTTTGATAGGGTCGCCCTTTCCCTGTTTTGCGGGAAGAAGGCGGGCGACGCGGGAAAGAGGTGTTTTATGCGGTTTACAAAGATGCATGGCTGTGGGAACGATTATATTTATATCGACGGGGCGGCGGAAAAGACGCCGCAGGAGAAGAAGCCGGAGCTGGTTCGGTTCCTGAGCGACAGGCATTTCGGCATAGGCGGCGACGGCGTTATCTTTATCAACCCTTCCGAAGAGGCGGATTTTGAGATGGAGATGTTCAACGCGGACGGAACCAGGGCCCAGATGTGCGGAAACGGGATCCGCTGTGTAGCCAAGTTTGTCTATGACAAGGGGCTGACAGACTCCGTAAACCTGAGGGTTATCAGCGCCGGGAGCGTAAAGCGCCTGGAGCTGGAGGTGGCGAGAGATCCGGGGCGGCCCGGGGAAAGAGGAACCGTAAAGGCGGTGCGGGTCAATATGGGAAGCCCGATTCTGGAGGCGGCGAAGATCCCGGTAGTGTCCGAAACGGAGAAGGTAATCGACGAGCCTGTTTCTGTCGGTGACAGGGAGTACAGGATGACCTGTGTCTCCATGGGGAACCCTCACGCGGTAATCTTCTCGGAAAAGGCAGCGGAAATGAATCTGGAGCAGATCGGTCCCCTGTTTGAAAACCACGCGCGTTTTCCGGAGCGGGTAAATACGGAGTTTGTGGAAGTGATTGACAGACAGCATATCTTTCTGCGGGTCTGGGAGAGAGGAAGCGGAGAGACTCTGGCCTGCGGCACCGGCTGCTGCGCCAGCGTGGTGGCGGGGGTTCTGAACGGTCTGACGGACGAAAAGGTCACGGTCAGGCTGTTGGGCGGAGAGCTGTTGATCGAATGGAACCGGGAGGAAAACGCAGTCTATATGACCGGGCCTGCGACGACTGTGTATGAGGGGGAAATTTCGGATTGCTTCTGACGCTGTACCTGGTGTGCCGTACCGATCACATATCGCAAAATCTAGCAGATATATTTCCCGATCAGGGGAATTCGCCGCAGCAGGGCTGCGAGCAGGCAGCAGAAGAGAAAACAGAATACGGCCAGAAGGGGGACGCCGACAGCGATCGGGAGACTCTTGCTGTTAATTCCGTAAGAATTCAGGAGTTCAATGACGCCCAGATGCAGGATATAGATGCCGAGGGTATTCCGGGACAGTTCACGGATCAGCTTTTCCGCCCTGGCGGAAAAGACCTTTCCTTTGGTCTTTTCTGCGACAAACAGAAAGAGGGCGACAGTGAAGAGAAAGGTGAACAGGCAGAAGGCGTCGAAGATTTCGCCGTTGGGAGTCCCCTGTTTCCGGGAAAACCAGGCGCTGAAAAACACGTTGGCAAGAAGAGCGGGAAAGGCCGCCAGGTACAGGAGCCTGCGGCATTTTCCAGGGATCTCGTAGCGTGTGAGATAATAACCCAGGAGAAAATAGCCCGTGTAGCCGCAAATCATATCGAAATTCGCCAGGGAGGCCAGATAGAGAAAATCCGGCCTGGGAAAGAATGCGATAAAGGTATCCTTCCCGATCTGACAAACCAGGAACAGGGCGAGAAAGTACTGAAGATTTTTCTGGCTGGCGTTTTGCACCCAGACTCGAAGAATCGGAACCAGAAGGTACAGGCCGATAATCATGGGAAGGAACCAGAGATGATATTTTCCGTGGAGCATTTGCCGCAGGACAAACTTGAAATCAAGCGTTTCCCGGGGATAGTTTCTGCAGCTTAACAGTCCGTATGCGCAGGACCAGAAGATATAAACGCTGAGCATACGGAGAATATTGTGGGTAAAGAGCCGTCTGACGCTGAATTTCTTCTGTCCCGACAGAAAAAGGGCACCGCTGATCATGACAAAGAGAGGAACGCCAAAGCGGGAAACGGAATCATAGGAATTTGTAATCAGCCATTCATTGCCTGTAATGGGGAGAACATACCAGAACTGGGCGGAACAATGGAGCATGATGACGCTGAAACAGGCGATAATTCGCAGCAGATCATACTGTGGAAACCATGTTTCGGAATTTTTCTTTTCCATGCCGTGCCTTCCTTTCCGTCCTTTGCGGGCGCTGCCGGATTTCCGGAAGTCCCGCTTTCCCGATTGTCGGATCGACTGTTATTATCTCATAGAAGAAGGGTAATGTCAAATCGGGCGGGATTGTCGTTTTCCGGTTCGTTCGGCTGCGTGAGGCTTTTGAGTTGGGAAGACAGATTTTTGGAGAGGAACTCCTGTAGAAGGGGCGGATGACGGAAGCGATCGCCGCCCGAAGCGGGGCTGACGGAGCTGAGCGGGCGGCGGAAGGAGAATGTGTTATGCCAAACACGATTGACGATGAAACAATAAATTATGTAAGCGTTCTGGCGAAGCTGGAGCTTTCCGGGGAAGAAAGGGAAACGGCAAAGAGGGATATGGGACGGATGCTGGACTATATCGATCAGCTGAACGGGCTGGATACCTCCGGGGCGGAGCCGATGTCCCATGTGCTGCCGATGCGGAATGTGTTCCGGGAGGACGAGGTTACGAATGAGGACGGCAGCGGGGACACTCTGCGGAACGCGCCGGAGAAGAGGGACGGGATGTTTGTTGTACCGAGGACTTTGTGAGAAAGCGTTCTGCGCCGTCGGCGGAAAGTAAAATCAAGCGGCTGCGCCGGCATGACGGGAAGCGAGATAAGCGAGATGACAAGAACAGAGATTTTAGGGATGAGCGCTCTGGAGCTGGGAAATGCCATACGGGAGGGCGAAACGACAGCGGTAGAGGCGACGGAGGCCGTGCTGGCGCGGATTCAGGAGAAAGAACCGGAGTATCACTGCTATATTACGATAGAGAAGGAAAAGGCCCTCGCGTCGGCGGCGCGGATCCAGGAGAGGATCGAAAAGGGAGAGCTAACGGGACCGTTGGCCGGCGTCCCCGGGGCGGTAAAGGATAACCTGTGTACGGAGGGGATACCGACAACCTGCGCCTCCCGGATTTTAAAGGGCTTTATCCCAGCCTATACCGCGGAAGCCGTCCGGAATCTGGAGAAGGCGGGGATGGTTCTGATTGGCAAGACCAATATGGACGAGTTTGCCATGGGCTCCACGACGGAGACCTCGGCCTTCGGCCCCACGAAGAACCCGCGGAATCCGGAGCATGTGCCGGGAGGCTCCTCCGGCGGCTCCGCTGCCGCCGTTGCAGCGGGGGAATGCTTCTTCGCGTTAGGCTCCGATACCGGAGGGTCGATTCGTCTGCCGGCCTCCCACTGCGGGGTAGTGGGGATGAAGCCGACCTACGGGACGGTCTCCCGGTACGGACTGATTGCTTACGGCTCTTCCCTGGATCAGGTGGGGCCGCTTGCGAAGACGGTGGAGGACTGCGCCGCCGTGCTGGAGGCGATCGCCGCCCGGGATGAGAAGGATTCCACCTCGGTTTCTCGGGAGAACAGGGATTTCAGGTCGGCGCTCGTCCGGGATATCCGGGGGATGCGGATCGGAATTCCCGAAGATTACCTGGGCCAGGGGCTGGAGCCGGAGGTGAGGGATGCGGTGCTGCAGGCCGCTAAGCTGCTGCAGGCGGCAGGCGCGGCGGTTGAGGAATTTGATCTGGGTCTGACGGAGTACGGGATCCCGGCCTATTATACGATTGCCTCCGCGGAGGCCAGCTCCAATCTGGAGCGGTTCGACGGCGTCAAGTATGGTTATCGGGCGGGAGAGACGGAGCTGCATGAGTTATATCGGAAGACCAGATCCCGCGGCTTTGGTTCGGAGGTAAAGCGGCGCATTATGCTGGGAAGCTTTGTGCTCAGCGAGGGCTATTACGACGCGTATTATTTAAAGGCTCTTCGGGTAAGAAGCATGATCCGACAGGCCTTTGACCGGGCTTTCGAGGTCTATGATTGTGTCCTGGGGCCGGTGGCACCCCGGACGGCTCCCAGGCTGGGAGAGAGTCTGGCGGATCCGATGAAAATGTATCTGGGAGATATTTATACAGTAGCCGCGAATCTTGCGGGGCTTCCCGGGATCAGTCTGCCCTGCGGAACGGACAGGGCGGGGCTGCCGGTGGGGCTGCAGCTGATCGGAGACTGTTTTCAGGAGAAAAAGCTGCTTCGCGCGGCCTATACCTTTGAGCAGCTCAGAAAGGAAGCGGGCAATGATACAGGAATATGAAACCGTGATCGGTCTGGAGGTACATGTGGAGCTCGCCACAAGGTCTAAAATATTCTGCGGCTGCTCCACAGCCTTCGGCGGCAGGCCCAATTCCCACACCTGCCCGGTCTGCGCCGGTATGCCGGGAGCCCTGCCTGTCCTGAATAAAAAGGTATTGGAGCACGCGGTGGCGGTAGGGCTGGCTACGGACTGTGAGATTACCCGCTTCAGTCAGTTTGACCGGAAGAATTATTTTTATCCGGACAATCCCCAGAACTACCAGATCTCCCAGCTTTATCTGCCGATCTGCAGAAATGGGGGACTGGAGATCGAGACCGGGGAAGGGAAAAAGCGGATCGGGATTCACGAGATCCATATGGAGGAGGATGCGGGAAAGCTGATCCATGACGAGGCGGAGGAGCGCACCCTGGTGGACTATAACCGCGCGGGAGTCCCCCTGATTGAGATTGTATCCGAGCCGGATATGCGGAATGCGGAGGAAGTTATCGCCTATCTGGAAAAGCTTCGTCTGATTATCCGGTATCTTGGCGTCAGCGACTGTAAGCTGCAGGAGGGATCTATGCGGGCGGATGTCAATTTGTCCGTGCGCAGGGCCGGAGCGGAGGAGTTGGGGACGCGGACGGAGATGAAGAACCTGAACTCCTTCCGCTCGATTACAAGGGCCATCGAGGGGGAGAGAAACCGTCAGATCGGCCTGATCGAGGCGGGAGAGAAGGTAATTCAGGAGACCCGTCGCTGGGACGACGCGAAAGAGACCTCCTGTTCCATGCGTTCCAAGGAGGACGCCCGGGATTACCGATACTTTCCGGATCCGGATCTGCCCCCTGTCAGCCTGAGTGAAGGGCTTCTGGCGGAGATGAAAGCCAGGCAGCCGGAGCTGCGGGACGAGAAGCTTAAGCGGTTCCGGAAAGAGTTTGGGCTTCCGGAGTATGATCTTGCGATTCTCACCGAATCCCGGCATCTGGCGGAGCTGTTTGAGGCGACTGTGGCTCTGGGAGCCCAGCCTAAACAGGTATCGAACTGGCTGATGGGGGAGACGCTGCGGCTTTTGAAGGAGAGGGGGCAGGATCCGGAGGAGCTTCGCTTTTCCCCGGAGCGCCTGGCGAAGCTGATCGCTATGACCGAGAGCCACGCAATCAACCTTACGGTGGCAAAGGAAGTCTTTGAAGTGATGTTTGAGGAGGATATGGATCCCGAGAGCTATGTAAGAGAAAAAGGATTGGCTATGGTCAGGGACGAGGACGCCCTGCGGAAGACGGTGGAGGAGGTTATCGCCGCCAATCCGCAGTCGGCGGAGGACTACCTGGGCGGCAAAGAGAGGGCGCTGGGCTATCTGGTGGGGCAGACGATGAAGGCTATGAAGGGGAAGGCGGATCCCGCCGCCGTCAACCGGCTGCTGAAGGAACTCTTATAAGAAAAAACCGCCGCGGGTGCGGCGGGATGAAGAGATTCTTTTTTACTCTATAGGAAGCTTCGTCGTACAAAAGCGTCCGGAAGGAAACAGCTTGCTGCTTCATCTTGCTACAGGGATATTCCTTCCGGATAAGCAAGACAGCGTCAATCAGACACGACGCTGACATTCGCCAGATAATCCAGGAACCGCAGGGCCGTCTCCGGATGCTGTGTGTTGATCAGGACGCAGGCCGCCAGCTCGTTTCCCGGGAAGTAGTAGTTCTCCAGCAGAGGGCAGTCCTGCGGGAGAAAGATCCCTGCGGGGACGGGCTCTTCCATATCCTCAGGGTGATGCGGGTCGCCGTAGACGGGAATGTAATCGTAGTTGTTGGCCTCGTTGGCGGCCTCGTGGGCCTTCGCGACGGCCAGATCGATATAATAGAAGGAATCGGCGTATCTTGTCAGCTGCTCCTGAGAGAGGATGTCGCGCAGATCATAAAAATTCTGCTGGTAGGCATACCGAAGCAGAGAGTCGGGATCGGAAACCATGACGTCGAGATCCGCCGCGGCAATATAGACCATCAGCTTCTGCACGGAGCTATATTCGTCCGCGGCACCGTCTCCGACATGTATGGAGGCGTCGTACAGGATTTGGTATTCTTTTTCGTCGATACCGGCATACTCGGCAAAATCACCGGTATATTCCGTTTCCTCCGCCAGAAATTCCTTTGAGGAGCCGTTCAGCAGCACGGCGTACAGGGCGGTATCACGGCTGGTCGCCAGCTGATAGAGGAAGGAGGCGGCTGCTGCGACGACGATGACGCCGATGATCACATGCCATTTATAATAGTCCAGAAAATAGGTAGCTTTCTGTCTCAGGGTGCCATTTTTTATGGCGCGCCGCTCTTCTCTGAATTCATCCATAACCGGCATAATTGATTCCACCTTTTCCTTTGAGATTTTTTGTCCGCCAATTATTATAATACGAGTTGAGGAGGGCCTTGTCAATGAATCCGGTCTAATCAGAATCTAAAAAAAGGATAAAAAGTGTCCTGTTCGGAAAGCTTTGCTTGCAAGTTGGGACAAGATGAGATATCATAAAGAGCAGATGAAATAAAATTATCAAACGCGAGATTTGTGCCTGCGCGCTGCCTGCCACAAACTCGTTATACGAAGGAAGCAGCGCGGAAATGGGGAAAAAATGAGCGACGCATATGTGGAATGCCTGGTAAAGGCCAAAACCTCCCTTATGGGAAAATTTTTCAAATATCTTCTGATCGTCCTGACTGTGATTTTTGGGCTTCTGATGTTTCTGACGATGAATATTATCCTGTTCCTGCTGGCCATAGCGGCGGGAATAGGCGCTTACTTTGTCAACATGTATACGGATCTGGAGTATGAGTACCTGTATCTCGACAAGGAGTTGACCATCGATAAGGTGATGGCGAAGACGAAGAGAAAGAGAGTGGCCGTTTACCAGCTGGATCGGGTGGAGATCCTCGCGCCGTTCAAGAGCTATCATCTCGACAATTACAGGAACCGTACCGCGAAGGAAAAGGACTATAGCATCGGGTATGAGGAGCAGCCCGACCGTCGTTATATCATGTTTTACGAGGGCGGCGAGAAGCTGATCCTAAGCCCGTCTCCCGAAATGGTTAAGGTTATGAAAAACGTTGCTCCCAGAAAAATATTCAGCGATTAAATTTTGGTTGACTTTCCGTCTTTTCTCTGATAAACTCATATGAAATTCCTATTAACCCCGGCATCGCTCGCGTCGGGGTTATAAGTTCTATCTATGGGAAGCGGTGTCGCTTTCTGCGAGCAATCATAAGTTTTATTCTTTCAACTACATACAGTACAACACAGGAGGACGAAAAATGGGACAGATCATCGGTGAGGGCATTACTTTTGACGACGTACTGCTGGTGCCAGCGTACTCGCAGGTCGTACCTAATCAGGTAGATATCTCTACCTGGCTGACCAGGAAGATCAGACTGAACATTCCTATGATGAGCGCGGGGATGGATACGGTGACGGAGCACCGTATGGCGATCGCCATGGCGAGGCAGGGCGGCATCGGCATCATCCACAAGAACATGACCATCGACGCGCAGGCGGAAGAAGTTGACAAAGTAAAACGTTCTGAAAACGGTGTCATCACCGATCCATTTTCTCTGACTCCGGAGCATACATTAGGGGACGCGGACGCCCTGATGGGAAAATTCCGTATTTCCGGAGTGCCGATCACAGAAGGACGCAGGCTGGTAGGTATCATCACCAACCGCGACCTGAAATTCGAAACAGATTTCACGAAAAAAATCAAAGAATCCATGACCAGCGAGGGGCTGATTACCGCCCAGGAAGGAATTACCCTGGAGGAGGCGAAGAAGATTCTGGCGGAGGCCAGGAAGGAAAAGCTGCCGATCGTAGATAAGGATTTTAACCTGAAGGGTCTGATTACGATCAAGGATATCGAGAAGACCATCAAGTATCCTCTGGCGGCCAAGGACGCCCAGGGACGGCTGCTCTGCGGCGCGGGCGTAGGGATCACGGCCAATGTGCTGGATCGGGTATCGGCGCTGGTGGACGCGAAGGTTGACATTATCGTTTTAGACAGCGCCCACGGTCACTCCCAGAACGTATTGAACTGTGTCAAGATGATCAAGGAGAAATATCCGGAGTTACAGGTGATCGCCGGGAATGTGGCTACCGGGGAGGGGACAAGGGCCCTGATCGAGGCGGGAGCCGACGCCGTCAAGGTCGGAATCGGCCCGGGCTCCATCTGTACCACCCGTGTCGTGGCGGGGATCGGCGTCCCTCAGATCACGGCGATTATGAACTGCTACAGCGTCGCCAGGGAGTACAATGTCCCAATTATCGCGGACGGCGGGATTAAGTATTCCGGAGATATCACAAAGGCGATCGCCGCGGGCGGGAACGTCTGCATGATGGGCAGTATGTTCGCGGGCTGCGAGGAGAGCCCCGGGGACTACGAGCTCTTCCAGGGAAGAAAATATAAGGTATACCGCGGCATGGGCTCTATCGCCGCTATGGAAAACGGCAGCAAGGATCGTTATTTCCAGGAGAACGCGAAAAAGCTGGTGCCGGAAGGCGTTGAGGGCCGGGTGGCTTACAAGGGAAACGTAGAGGATACGGTGTTCCAGCTGCTGGGCGGTCTGCGTTCCGGTATGGGCTACTGCGGCGCGCACAATATCGAGGAGCTGAAGGAGAACGGACGGTTTGTCAAGATTTCCGCGGCCTCCCTGAAGGAAAGCCATCCCCACGATATTCATATTACGAAGGAAGCGCCGAATTACAGCGTGGATGAGTAGGATGTAAAATAAAGGACGAAAAAAGAGAGGTTCCTCTGTGAAAAACGGAGGGGCTTCTTTTTTTGCGGGAATTTTCTGCCGGGGTCTTTAGAAGTGGAAGTTAACTCTTCACTTCACATTGGGAAATTACTGAAAAATGTATTGTCAGTTTTGGAATGATCTGATACAATCTATGTAAAGCATATATTCTTTGAAAAACGTCTGTTATTCTATCGGAATCGATCTATCTGATCTCAACGAATTCTATGCTTTCCAATTAAATTATTCGAAACAGGCATAGGGTCGCGGAGAGAGGGGAAACGGTTCATAAGCTTCTTCTTTTGCGTACCCTGTGGAAGAGGAGGTACATGAAAGAGGACGAAAAGGTTGTCGGCAAGCGAAGTACGAAGGATACGGTGTTTTGTATGCTGTTCCGGGACAGGGGAAATCTGTTGAGCCTGTACAACGCCATGAACGGTACGCATTATACGAATCCGGATTTTCTGGAGATTGTAACGCTGGAAAATGCGGTCTATATGAGTATGAAAAATGATCTGGCGTTTCTGGCGGATTTCAGTTTGTATCTATATGAGCATCAGTCTACGGTGAACCCGAATATGCCCCTGCGGTTCCTGCTGTATGTGGCGAAGGAGTACGAGAAGCTGATCGACGAGGGGAACATATACGGACGGAAAAGGCTTTTGCTGCCAGAGGCACAGTTTGCGGTGTTCTACAACGGTGTGGAAGATCTGCCGGAGCGGATGGAATTGCGGCTGTCGGAGTCTTTTCCGGGACGGAAGGAAGAAGTGCGGGAGAAATTTTTGTGGCGGAAGTCGTCGGCTCCTCAGTTGGAGCTGTGCGTACAGGTCTGGAATATCAACGCCGGGAGCAATGAGGAGCTGAAAGAGCAGTGCCGGATGTTGAAGGAATATATGCAGTATGTGGAGTGTGTGCGGGAAAAGGTGAGGACGATGCCGGTGAAGGAGGCCGTCCCGCTGGCGGTAGATCAGTGTATCCGGGAGGGAATTCTGTCTGAATTCCTGCGGAAGAACAAGGCGGAGGTAGTACCTATGAGCATTTACGAGTATAATGAAGAGGCCGTCATGAAGGTGATCCGGGAGCAGGAGAGAGAATACGGCTGGGAAAAGGGCAGGGAAGAAGGAATGAAAGTGGGAATGGAGGAAGGTAGAGAGGAAGGTAGAGAGGAAGGTAGAGAGGAAGGTAGAGAGGAAGGTAGAGAGGAAGGCATTGCCCTGATGTGGTATCTGATGAAGCGTTTGTTGGAGAATGGTGGTCAGGAAAAACTTATGAGAGCGGTGAATGATGAAGCATATGCAAAGCAACTGTTAGCGGAGTATGGCGTGTGATTTCTGTTGCGCTAAAGGAGTATGGAGTGGAGAAGGGCTGCTGCAGCTCAGGAGTTGAATTGATTTGGGAGGAGCGTGCCCGATGGAAAAGAAGATTGTCTGTGAATCCTGCGGCGGGCGTTTTGACAGAGATTTGGCGAAGTGTCCCTATTGCGGCTCTATTAATATCGAGGGTGCCGAAAAGGAGTATATGAAAAAGCTGGAGGATGTCCGGGGAGAGCTGGAGGATCTGGACGAGCTGCCGAAGGAGAAGCTTCGGGAAGCGGCGAAAAAGCAGGGACGGCGGCTCCGGATAATTCTGGCGGCAGCGGCAGTGATTTTTGCGGCGGCAACAGCGGTTCTCTGTTATATAAACCGCCCGGGCGACAGGGATTATAAGGCGGAATACCTTTGGCAGCAGGAGCACTACCCGCAGCTTGACGCCCTTTACGAAAGCGGAGAGTATGATAGGATGCTGGAGCTGACAGCGGAGCTGCTTGAAGAGGAAAACGCGATTCTGTTTGAGTGGAAGCATTATGAATTTCTGAGGGATTATGAGATAGCGAAGTCGACGGCGGAATATTTCGAGGCGGAGGAGCTGAGTGATTACTCGCTGCAGATTCTTTTTGGCTGTGAGTGGAGGCTGCTGGGGATCGCTTTGCGAAGGGAATCTTATACGGAGCGGGAGTACAGCGCGCTTTCGCCGTATGTCGAGCTGGCGACAGCCGATCTTGGAACCAGATGGAAGCTGACGGAGGAGGAGTACGCCGACTTTTACAGTGAACTGGCGGCCAGCGGCAACCAATATGTTCCTTTTGAAAAAATAGAAGCCTTTATCAGAAAATGGCGCAGGGAGGGACGCTGATGAAATGCGAATATTGTAACGGAACGCTTTCGCTGGAGGACGCGGTCTGCCCCCATTGCGGCCGTCCGAACCGGCACGCTGAAAAACATATTGAGGAGATGCAGCGATACGCGGGGGAATTTGAAAATACCAAAAGGTATGTGCAGGACAAAACCTCCGGCTATGCAGAGATTGTAGTTCGGGTTGTCATTCTGTCTGTATTGGCGGTCTTAAGCCTTGTATTTTTTATCATAGGCCGAAATGCTGGGGACATTATGTGGAATGCGGAGAAAATCCGCGCGGAGATGCGCTTTGAAGAGTATTCCCGTATCCTGGATGAATATCTTGAGGACGAAGATTACCTGATGTTTAACGCGTTCTGTCTGGAACGTGGAATTCGGACTTATGACAGTGCCTACGGGGAGAAGTACGGGGAGATTATTTATGCCTGCTTCAGTTACGGGAACGCCTACAGCTATTTGTATGAATATGTTCTTCTCAGGGATGGGTATCAGGAGCATGCGGCGGAGTTTGCCGGGGATATGCTGGAATATTTTTATGAACGTTATCGGAATGAGGACTTTTTTTATACAGGCGGAAGAGAAGAGCCGGAGGAATACCGGAGAACGCTGGAGCGTATGGAGAGGAATCTGGAACGTATTTTAACGGCTTATTGCGGCGTTACGGAGGAGGAAGCGGCGATGTTTTCGGAGATGAGTAAAGCGAAAAGAACTATGATTTTAGAGGAGAGACTGGAGGAGAGGCTGCAGGATGGGAAATAGGGGAGGGCTGATCGAAAGAATCAGACGACGCATCGAAAAAGACAGAAGACAAACCGGCCTCTGGATTATGGATCTTGCGATCGGGGTACTGTGTCTGGTCATGGCGGGTTCGCTGTGGTATATGATCGCCGGCTTCCTTGAGGAGAGGGATCCGGGTTACGGCATTTCCACCCTGCAGTCCGCTTTAACAGTAGGAGATTATCCTGGTCTGTTGGAACTGAGCAATGCAAACCGGGTTCGGGGGATCGGAGTCGGGGACGCGGATTTTGAAGAGTACTACGCTGTGGCGGATTATTTTGAAGCGGCGACAAATCTCGATCTTTGTGGGCGGGCGGGAGATGCCGCGGGAGCGGAGAAGTGGCTGGGGAGGCTGCGGGAGGCAGAGGCCGCAATGGGGGTTTTGAGCGGAGAGAGATTTAGAATCTGTGAGCAGTTGGGCATTTCGGAAGAAGCGCTCGGCGCTCCTGAATGAGGCTTCTGTATCTTGGGAAAAGAGCATGCCAAGAAGACGAAAAACCCGTAGAGGCGATAAGGTTCATGAGTTTTTACGGTTATTGATGTAGGAAAGAGAATTTGTAGAAGAAAGGGAGGTCAATATGACAGATAGCAATAAGTTGGATCGAATTTTGGATGAGATAAAGGTAATTGACGAAAAGGTCAGTGCTCTTGACGGAAAGTTCAGCGTGCTTGACGAAAAGGTCAGTGCTCTTGACGGGAAGTTCAACGCTCTTGACGAAAAGGTAACTACTCTTGATACGGACTTGAAAGATGTCAGGCAGAGAGTAATCAAAATGGAATTGACGGTTGAGAACGAGATTCGTGTGAATATTCAGCGTGTGGCGGAAGGGCATCTTGATTTGTCGAGGAAGTTAAGCGATTATATTAAGTTGTCTGAAAAGATTAAAGCCAAGCAGGAAATCCAGGATATCTACATAAATATGCATGAAAACCGGTTGAAGGCTTTGTGATATGTCCGCGAACCCCTTGCATTTTCCGCAAAAAGAGTGTAAGATGCTGTTAATGGCTGCATGACTGGCGGAAGTGGGAGCACCCACAGGGAGTGTGGCATAAGAAGAGAAGCCGACCGCCTGGGCACCACCCGGATTTGTGATGCCCAGGCGGATTTTGCGCGCATAAGCAGAGTCCGGATCTCAGCGCGGCGGAAACCGTGCTTGCACGAGTTTCTGCCGTGATGAGATTCGGACGAGCAACGCGAACGAGGGAAGCGGAGCTTCCCGAGTCTGCTTATGCAAAAGAGCAGAGTCTGGATCTCATCACGGCGGAAACCGTGCTTGCACGAGTTTCTGCCGTGATGAGATTCAGACGAGCAACGCGAACGAGGGAAGCGGAGCTTCTCGAGTCTGCTTATGCAAAAGAGCAGAGTCCGGATCTCAGCGCGGCGGAAACCGTGCTTGCACGAGTTTCTGCCGTGATGAGATTCAGACGAGCAACGCGAACGAGGGAAGCGGAGCTTCCCGAGTCTGCTTATGCAAGGGAGCAGAGTCCGGAACGAACGAGAGAGGAGAAAGTAGAATGTTACAACTGGATCAGGAACTGAAAAACAACGAGTACCCCGGGCGTGGGATCGTCATCGGTCGTTCAGAAGACGGCAGATATGCGGTGACTGCGTATTTTATCATGGGAAGGAGCTCCAACAGCAGAAACCGTGTCTTTGTGACGGAAGGAGAGGGAATCCGTACTCAGGCGTTCGATCCCTCAAAGCTGGAGGATCCCAGTCTGATTATTTATGCGCCGGTGCGGGTATTAGGGAGTCGGACGATCGTGACGAACGGCGACCAGACGGATACGGTATACGAGGGGCTGCAAAGCGGACTGACCTTTGAACAGGCGCTCAGAAGCAGAGAGTTTGAGCCGGACGGGCCTAATTATACGCCCAGGATTTCGGGACTGCTGCATGTGGAAAAGGGTGATTATGATTTTGCTATGTCAATCTTAAAGAGCAACGGAGGGGATCCCTCCTGCTGTAACCGATATACCTTTACCTATGATTATCCGGCGGCGGGGGAAGGGCGCTTCCTGCACACATACATGCATGACGGAAGTCCGCTGCCAAGCTTCGCGGGAGAGCCGAAGCGGGTGAAACTGGAGGGGGATATCGACAGCTTTACGCAGATGCTCTGGGAGAGCTTAAATCCGGACAACAAGGTATCGCTTTTTGTGCGGTATATTGATATTGGGACAGGGGAGTACGAGACGCGGATTTGCAATAAGAATCGGTAAGATAAGGCCCTGGGTGCGGATGTAACCCGTGAAGCTCAAAAATAGATAGTAGTTGAACCTCGCTGAAAGAAATGAAAGGAACAGAAAATCATGAAAGAGATCGAATTGAAATACGGATGCAACCCGAACCAGAAGCCTTCCCGGATTTTTATGGAGGACGGCGGTGAGCTGCCGGTGACCGTGCTGAACGGCAGGCCCGGCTATATTAACTTTCTGGACGCCTTCAACGGCTGGCAGCTGGTGAAAGAGCTGAAGGAGGCTACGGGACTTCCCGCGGCGGCCTCCTTTAAGCATGTGTCTCCCGCCGGGGCTGCGGTAGGGCTTCCTCTGGACGAAACGCTGGCGAAGATTTACTGGGTGGACGACCTGGGAGAGCTTTCCCCGCTGGCCTGCGCCTACGCCAGGGCGAGGGGGGCGGACAGGATGTCCTCCTTCGGAGATTTTATCGCTCTGTCCGACACCTGCGACGGGGATACCGCACGGCTGATCAAGAGGGAGGTTTCCGACGGCGTTATCGCGCCGGACTTTACCGAGGAGGCTTTGGCAATTTTAAAAACGAAAAAGAACGGAAATTACAATGTGATCCGGATGGACGCTTCCTATGCGCCTGCCTCCGTGGAGAGGAAGCAGGTTTACGGGATTACCTTTGAGCAGGGAAGGAACGAGCTGGATATCGACGGCGGTCTGCTTTCCAATATCGTCACCGTAAACAAAGAGATTCCGGAGGAGGCGCTGATCGATCTAAAGATTGCGCTGATCACCCTGAAGTATACGCAGTCGAATTCGGTGTGCTATGTAAAGGACGGTCAGGCCATCGGAATCGGTGCCGGTCAGCAGTCCCGCATTCACTGTACCAGGCTGGCGGGGCAGAAGGCGGATAATTGGTTCCTTCGTCAGTCTCCTCAGGTGATGAGTCTGGAATTCCGGGAAGGGCTGGGAAGGGCCGACCGCGACAACGCCATCGACGTCTACATGGGCGATGAGTGCATGGATATCCTGGCGGACGGCGCATGGGAGAAAATCTTTCGGACGAAGCCGCCCGTTTTTACCGGGGAGGAGAAGCGGGCCTGGCTGGATCGCATGGAGAACGTTACGCTTGGCTCCGACGCTTTCTTCCCGTTTTCCGACAATATTGAGCGGGCGCATAAGAGCGGCGTGCGGTACATCGCCCAGCCCGGCGGTTCGGTTCGGGACGACGTGGTGATTCAGTGCTGCGACAAGTATAATATGGTGATGGCGTTTACCGGAATCCGGCTGTTTCATCATTAACCCCTTGATAATCCGGCCCGATATGTGATATGATAATAAGAGCAGGCCGGTCGTAAGTAAGGCGGGCCAATGTCTGAAAGGCAAGGGAAGACGGATGGGTGAAACGGAATCCAGAAATTTTATTGAAATGATTATTGACAGGGATCTGGCGGAGGGGACTTGCGATACGGTGCACACGCGTTTCCCGCCGGAGCCCAACGGATATCTGCATATCGGCCACGCCAAGGCGATTCTGACGAACTACAGCCTGGCGCAGGAGTACGGCGGGAAGTTTAATATGCGCTTTGACGATACGAATCCGACCAAGGAGGACGTAGAGTTTGTCGAGTCGATCAAGGAGGATGTGCAGTGGCTGGGAGCCGACTGGGAGGACAGACTGTTTTTTGCCTCCGATTATTTCGGTCAGATGTATGAGGCGGCGGAAAAGCTGATTAAAAAGGGAAAGGCCTATGTGTCTGACCTCACCGCGGAACAGATTCGGGAGTACAGGGGGTCTTTTACCGAGCCGGGGAAGGAGGATCCTTACAGCGGTCGTTCTGTGGAGGAAAATCTGAAGCTGTTCCATGAGATGAGGGACGGGAAGTACGGAGACGGAGAGAAGGTTCTTCGGGCGAGAATTGATATGGCGTCTCCGAATATCAATATGCGGGATCCGGTGATCTACCGGGTTGCTCACATGGCGCATCACAATACCGGGGACGCCTGGTGCGTCTACCCGATGTATGACTTTGCCCACCCCATCGAGGATGCGATCGAGGGGATCACGCATTCGATCTGCACGCTGGAGTTTGAGGATCACAGGCCGTTGTACGATTGGGTGGTGCGGGAACTGGAGTACCCTCATCCGCCGAAGCAGATCGAGCAGGCGAAGATGTATCTGAAGAATGTGGTGACGGGGAAGCGTTATATCAAGAAGCTGGTGCAGGACGGCGTCGTGGACGGCTGGGACGATCCCAGGCTGGTATCTATCGCGGCGCTGCGGCGAAGGGGCTTTACTCCGGAATCCATCCGGAGGTTTGTGGAGATGTGCGGCGTATCCAAAGCGCAGTCCGTGGCGGATTACGCGGCGCTGGAATATTGTATCCGGGAGGATCTGAAGCCGAGCGCACCCCGGTTTATGGCGGTGCTGGATCCGATCAAGCTGATTATCGATAATTATCCGGAGGGGCAGACCGAGCTGCTGACCGGTGTGAACAACCCGGAGAATGAGGCGCTGGGAACCCGTGAGATTCCCTTTGGAAGAGAGTTATACATCGAGAGAGAGGATTTTATGGAGGAGCCGCCGAAGAAGTATTTCCGGATGTTTCCCGGCAACGAGGTACGGCTGATGAACGCCTACTTCGTAACCTGTACCGGCTGTGTGAAGGACGAAGCGGGAAATGTGACGGAGGTACACTGTACCTATGATCCGGCTTCTCGGGGAGGCAACAGCCCCGACGGCAGGAAGGTAAAGGGGACGATCCACTGGGTAGCCGCGGAGACGGCGATCTCAGCGGAGGCCCGGCTTTACGAGAATCTGATCGATGAAGAAAAGGCGGACGAGGCGGGCGCAATCTATAACGAGGAGGGGGAGCTTTATTTGAATCCCAACTCGCTGGAGGTAAAGAATTGTTTCTTGGAGCCTGCTTTTGCGGGGGCGAAGGCATACGATCGGTTCCAGTTTGTCAGACAGGGTTTTTTCTGTGTGGATGCCAAAGACACAAAGCAGGATCGGCTGGTCTTTAACCGGATTGTATCGCTGAAGAGTTCCTTTGTTCTGCCGAAGCAGGGAGACTGAGGACACAGTTCAGGGGATTTTACATTTTAACAGGAAGGACGTAGCCTGCAGGAGCAGGCGGAGGGAAAGCGTATGGGATTATTATCAGGACTTCGCAATCTGGGCCTTGGAGGGCTCGAGGGAATGAACATCTTCGAAGAGGAAGAGAAGAAGGTGAAGGAGGCGGCTGCCGCGCCGCCGCCGAAGGTGGAAGAGAAAGATCTGATCTATGATAAGAGTTTTCCCTGCCCTGTCTGCGAAAGTGAATTTTCGGCGAAAATTATGAAGTCGGGCAAGGCGAAGCTGATCGGGACGGATATGGATCTGCGTGCCAAATATGACGGCATCGACGCGGTGAAGTACGATGTGCTCCTCTGCGACAAGTGCGGCTATGCCGCGCTGAGCCGGTATTTTAAGAGTATTGTCCCCGCGCAGGCCAAGCTGATAAAGGAAAATATCAGCCCCGGCGTACATATCAAGGAGTATGCGGATGAGACCTACGGTTATGAGCAGGCCTTTGAGAGATACCAGTTGGCGCTTGCCTGCGCTGTGGTAAAGAAGTCCAGGGCGAGCGAACGGGCTTATATCTGTCTGAAGAGCGCCTGGCTGCTGCGGGGGTGGCGGGAGAGCCTGCAGGAAAAAGGCGGAGAGGACGCGAATCTGGTAAAAGAGCTGGAGGAGCAGGAGAACGAGTATCTGCAGAACGCCTTTAAGGGCTTTATGGAGGCCAGAAAGGCCGAGAGCTTCCCTATGTGCGGGATGGATGAGGTTACGGTGGATTATCTTCTCGCTGTGCTGGCGGCTCGGTTTAAGCAGTATGACGCCGCCGGAAGAATGATTTCCAGCATCCTGACGGACACCGCGGCAAACGCGCGGATCAAGGATAAGGCCAGGGATCTGAAGGATCAGATTCAGGCGGAGAGAAAGAAGTCCGGGGAATGATTCCGGGGAAGCGGGATAGCGATATTTTTTGCTTGCGGCATATACTGTTTCGCGGAGAGCCTCCGGGACTCGCGGGAGGTTAAAGCAGCTTGAGGAATGCATAAAATAAGGGCTTTCTTCATCCCGCTTGGGTCGTTGCGGGGCAGCAATATGGGAAACAGGGTGTTAAAAAAGTGTATGACATGACGATTCGACTGCAGGCGGACAGTAGGGTTTGCCTGTACGAACAGATTTATGAGCATATCAGGAACGAAATCAGGGATGGGAAGCTTCTCGAGGGCGAGAGGCTTCCCTCCACCCGTTCATTGGCGGAATATTTACAGGTCTCCAGAAGTACGGTGGATTATGCTTACGGGCAGCTGTTGGACGAGGGATATATCGAGGCAAGACCCTGCAGGGGTTATTTTGTCAGTTTGCTGGAGGAATTGCCGGAAGCGAGAGAAAAGAGTCCTGTGGAGACGGAAAGCGGCAGGGAAAAAAGGGAGGTCTGGGAGTATGATTTCTCGCCCTATGATATCGATCTGTCCGGTTTCCCCTTCGGCGTCTGGAAGAAGATCACGAAAAATATCCTGACAGATGCTAACAGCGAGCTTTTTGCCAGAGGAGGCCCCCAGGGGGACGCCGCCCTGCGGTTGACGATCAGCCGTTATCTGCATAGCTCCAGGGGAGTAAACTGCAGGCCGGAGCAGATTATTGTAGGGGCCGGAAACGATTATCTGCTGATGCTGCTGGAAAAGATTTTGGGCCCGGGCAGGCGGGTGGCTATGGAGAATCCCACCTACGCTCGGTCTTATCGCATTTTTCGATCCTTTTTGTATGACATTGTAACGGTGGATATGGATGAGGGCGGGATGAAGGTACGGCAGCTGGAAAAGGAGGAGGTAAGCACGGTTTATGTGATGCCGTCCCATCAGTTTCCCGCGGGGACGGTCATGCCCATCGGCCGACGGTTGGAGCTTTTAAAGTGGGCGGGCCGGGCGGAGGGGCGGTATGTGATTGAGGATGACTATGACAGCGAATTCCGATATCACGGGAAACCAATACCGGCGCTCCAGGCCTCCGACGACGGCGGGAGGGTGATTTATCTGGGAAGCTTTTCCAAGTCCATCGCCCCGGCGATCCGAGTCAGCTTTATGGTACTGCCGGAGAGTCTGCTGGAAAAATATAATCGGGATTGCCGGTTCTATTCCTGTACCGTTTCCAGAATCGATCAGAGTATTTTGAACGAATTTATCCGGGACGGATATTTTGAGCGTCATCTGAATAAGATGCGAAAAATCTATCGGGCAAAGCATGAGCTTTTGCTGAACGGTCTGAAATCTTTTCAGGACGCTTTTGCTGTTTCGGGGGAAAACGCCGGGCTGCATCTGCTTCTGACGTCAAAGAGGGGGATGGCGGAGGAGGAAATGATCCGGAGAGCGGCGGGCCAGGGGGTCAGGGTCTACGGACTTACGCATTGTATGCGGGAGGAAGAGGAAGAGAACCCTGCGGCCTCCGGACAGCAGTTGACCGGGGAACAGAGAGCTGGGGAGAACGGTACGGTACTGCTGGGATTCGGCGGGCTGAGCCGGGAGCAGATTGAGGAAGGGCTGAGCAGACTTAAGAATGCGTGGTTATGATTTCTTTTGCGGCGATGTGCGGAAGGCGACAGTTTGATCAGGGGAGAAATGCCAGACGAACGGGTTCGTCTGGCATTTCCCGGATTTTCGGCTGTTATACTGTTTTTGCATGATATGCCCGCAATCCCTCGTTCGGGAAAACGGTTCTTAATTGCCGGAGATGGGGGGCTCCATATCGGAGGGATCCTCTTCGTCGAAAAATTCTTCCACTGTTTCCTCCACGCCGTCGGCGGCCTGGGAAATAGTCTCAGAGAGGGGAGTGAAGTCGTTTTCCGTCGGCTTCTCGGCGGGCTCCGTGTTTTTATGCTCGGGAGTTAACGACACATAATTAGGGTTTTCCTCGGTATCAGCGTCAAAATCCTCGCTGAAATCATCATAATCGTCATCCTCCGGTACAGCGTCCGAGGAATCCCTTTTTTGCAGGAAATAGTAAGCGGCAACGGCAGCTGAGCCGATTGCGGCCGAGAAAAGCAGGAATTTTCCAAATTTTTTTGCCATAGCTTGCTCCTTTCGGTTGGTTGAATCTGCCAATCTTTATTTTAATACTATTCTGCTGAATTGAAAAGAGAATATGTACAAATTTACGAAAAATTTAGGAATCGTTTTTATAGAAATATCGGGACTTTTCCGCCGGACTATGATATAATAATTCCGCGTTCGCATAAATCCAGGCCGGCATACGCAACAGATAAGGCGGCGTCAACCGCCTCTCTTAGTATAACAGAAAATTTCATCGCGGCATTTTTACCGGATATTTTGAGGGAGATTATTTATGAAGCAGAAGCAGACGGCAACGGTTTTATCGCAGAAGGAAATTGCGCCTTCGATTTTCGAGCTGTGGATTCGGACGTCTCTTGCGGCGGAGGCAAGGCCGGGGCAGTTTCTCGGCGTGTATCCCAGAGATAAAAGCACCCTGCTGCCGAGGCCTATCAGTATTTGCGAGGTGGGAGGGGAAAAGGACGCGCTGCGCATCGTATACCGGATCGCGGGGGCAGGAACCGCAGAATTTTCCCGTTATCAGGCAGGAGAGCCGGTCGAGATTCTGGGAATTCTGGGCAACGGATTTCCGCTGGAGGCGGCGCAGGGGAAAAGGGCGCTGCTTCTGGGCGGCGGGATCGGCGTGCCCCCGCTTCTGGAGTTGGCGAAGCGGCTGGACGGTGAGAAGCGGGTTGTCCTGGGCTACCGGGACGGGGCAGCCTTCCTGCGGGAGGACTTTGAGCGGTACGGAGAGGTGACGATCGCTTCGGAGGATGGCAGCGTCGGCGTCCGGGGGAACGTTTTGGACGCGGTTCGCGAGGAGGGATTGCGGGGGGAGGTTATTTACGCCTGCGGCCCGATGCCTATGCTGCGGGCGATCAAGACTTACGCCGCGGAGAGGCAAATCAAGGCCTATATTTCCCTGGAGGAGCATATGGCCTGTGGCGTGGGGGCTTGTCTGGGGTGTGTGGTAAAGACAAAAGAGCCGGATCCGCATTCACATGTCCGTAATGCCAGAATCTGTACGGACGGCCCGGTCTTTGACGCGGAGGATGTGGAGATCTGAGAGCAGCGCCCGGAAAAGAAAGGCGAAAAGCCGGGAGCTTGAATGCTTCTATTGTCAAGTGCGATTGATTGGTATGCGCGCCGGAGCGCGCAAAGAGGTATAATTATGAATACACAGGTGACGATTGCGGGCGTGACCCTGAAAAACCCAGTGATGACAGCTTCCGGAACCTTCGGCTCCGGAGTGGAGTACGGCGAGTTTGTGGATCTGAATAAGCTGGGCGCGGTTGTGACGAAGGGAGTGGCGAACGTGCCTTGGCCCGGCAACCCGACGCCCAGGGTGGCCGAGGTGTACGGCGGTATGCTGAACGCGATCGGGCTGCAAAATCCCGGCGTCGATGTGCTTCTGGAGCGGGATATCCCTTTTCTGAAGCAGTATGATACAAAGGTAATCGTCAACGTCTGCGGGCGGACGACGGAGGATTATGTCGAGGTAGTCGAGCGGCTGGGGGAGGAGGAAGGAGTCTCCATGCTGGAGATCAACGTCTCCTGCCCCAACGTAAAGGAGGGGGCCATCGCCTTCGGACAGAAGGCGGAGGCTTTATACGGTATCACCCGGGAGATCAAAAAGCACGCCAGACAGCCTGTCATCATGAAGCTGAGCCCAAACGTCACGGATATCGCGGAGATGGCGAAGGCGGCGGAGGCGGCGGGAGCGGACGCGCTCTCGCTGATCAATACGATTACCGGGATGAAGATCGATATTCATCGGAGGCAGCTTGTCCTGGCGAATAAGACCGGCGGGATGAGCGGACCGGCAATCAAGCCCATCGCCGTGCGCATGGTTTACCAGGCGGCGCACGCGGTAAAGATCCCCGTGATCGGGATGGGAGGCATCGCCAACGGGGAGGACGCGATCGAGTTCCTGCTGGCGGGAGCCAGCGCAGTCAGCGTCGGTGCGATGAATTTCGTAAATCCCTACGCGACGGAAGAGGTCATCCGGGGGATCGAGGCCTATATGGAACGGTACGGCGTGGAGAACGTTACGGATTTGATCGGGGCTGTATAAGTGTGCAAAGATTTTATAGGCTCTCGGAATCTTGAGCCTGCCGACCAAGATCCATCGGTCGGATGAAC
>JAMPIG010000027.1 GCA_023662875.1 Roseburia sp.
TTCCTGTTATTTCAGCCGTGACGCCTATGCCGACATGGTAAAGGATAATCCGTATACGGACAACAAGGAGCTGCTCATCATCCCGGATGCCGTCCATACCGACCTGTATGACGGAGGCGGAAAGGATGCGATCCCGTTTGACAAGCTGGAGCTGTTTTTCGGAGAATACCTGAAATAATAATATGGCAGGGATTTTGTAAGGGACTATGTTCCTTGTGCCGGTGAGGATGAAAAGGCGGAGGTGTGGCATGAAAAAGATTATTTTAACGGCAATGCTTTTGTCAGGAATGCTGTGCGTACCGGCCTGCGGACAATCCGGACAGGGGGAGGAACCGAGAGACACAATAGCTGATTGGCCTGTGGAACAGGAAGAAGAAATGCGGAAGGATGGAATGCAGGAAATGATAACGGGAACGGGAGAACCTACAGGAGAAGAACTTTCAGAAAACGAATCTCTTCCAGGCAGTGAGGCGGCTTCACTGCCTTATGACGGCATCTATCCGGAACATGAGCCTTACGGAAAAGGGATAGGCGCCATGCCGGGGCGGGTAGTGTGGGCGCATGACGCGTCTGCCGTATCCTGGGATGGCGAAGGCTATTGGTGGGAACCGGATCACTTTGATGAGGAGGCAGTGCAGCGCATGGTGGACGAGAGCATTGCGTCGCTGGGAGGCACTGCCACCTATGGCGGCACTGCCACCTACGGTGGCAGGGATGAGGTGAAAGCCGGGTGGGATGCACTGTTCCAGGCTCATAATGGGGGAGCCTCTTATCAGCCGGGAGAAAAAATAGCAATCAAAGCGAATATTAATGGTTCGGCTGTATTCGATGACGATACCTCCGGGGAGACCAATATGAGCTACACAAACCCGGTGTTGCTGAAGGCATTGCTGGTTTCCCTGGTAAGGGAGGCGGGAGCAGCGCCGGAGGATATTACTGTGTATGATGTCTCGCGGCTGTTCCCCGATTACATGGTGGAAATGTGTACGTCTGGAGATCTGCAGGGGATTCACTTTGTGGGGAGGAACAATGGCGTGGCGGATGAGAATGCGCCCATCAACTGGTCGTATTCCTTCAGCGGCGCGGTAAACTATCTGCCTGCCTGTGTGACGGAAAGCACCTATGTGATCAATCTTGCCAATCTGAAAGGGCATAGTTATGGGATCACCCTCTGCGGAAAGAATCATTTCGGCTCTTTTATCAATGGGAATGCCATGCGTCCGCCGGAAGGGGCGAACCTGCACCAGTGGCTGACCAAAAGCGAGATGGGTATTTACAGTCCCCTCGTAGACCTTATGGGAAATTATCAGCTTGGGGAGAAAACCGTTCTGTATATGCTGGATGCCCTGATCTGTGCAACCTCAGAAGGGGCTTCCATTACAAAAAGCAATTCCACATGGCAGCAGGCTCCCTTTAACGGGGCATATACTTCCAGTATTTTTGTTTCACAGGATCCTGTGGCGATTGATTCCGTCGGAGCGGATTTTCTGGCAAATGAGTCGGCTGTCACTGGAAATAACGGCGCTGCAAGGGATGCCAGTAATGAAAATTATCTGCATGAAGCGGGACTTGTGGGAAATGCGCCGTCAGGGAACGTCTATTATGACGGCAACGGGAAAGCACTCAGCAATTTAGGCGTGCATGAGCATTGGAATAATTCTACAGACAAGCAGTATAGCAGGAATCTCGGTAAAGAGGAAGGGATTGAGCTGATTTGTATCGAGGGGAAGGACAGGATATTCTGAAAAAATTTGTCTACCGGCGAAATGAGTGGCGCTTCTGCAGAATGATAACAAGAATCGGATGGGCGAGACGGAGCAGAAGCTTTGGCGAAGACTGGAAAAAGCTCTTGACAATTCAATTTGCGCAAACTATAATGGCGAAAAGAGAGAAATGCAGTGACGAAGAGAGTAGCTGCTCCGTGAACGTTACAGCGAGTCGGCGGGGGTGGAAGGCCGATACCAGTAGGGAGACAGGGAAGATCACTTCCGAGCAGCCGGGACAAAAGGCGGACGTGTCCGCGCGAGTAGCTCCGGACGGCATCCCCCGTTATGGGAAGACGCATAACTCCGCTTCGGAGCGTGCGGGTGTAACAGGTGGTGAACGCAGGCGGTGAGACCTCGTCCTTTTACAGGGCGGGGTCTTTGTTTTTAAGGAGGAAGAAGAATGTACAGACAGGTTGACGCAAATCTGAACGTTGTGGATCGCGAAAAAGCGGTGGAGAAGTTCTGGAGGGAGAACGATATCTTCCAGAAGAGCATCGACAGCCGGAAGGACGGTCCGGTCTATACCTTTTACGACGGGCCGCCCACGGCAAACGGCAAGCCTCATATCGGCCATGTGGAGACCCGCACCATCAAGGATATGATTCCCAGATACCGCACCATGAAGGGCTGTATGGTGCCCCGGAAGGCGGGCTGGGATACGCACGGCCTTCCCGTGGAGCTGGAGGTGGAGAAGCTTCTGGGGCTGGACGGCAAGGAGCAGATCGAGGAGTACGGTCTTGCGCCCTTTATTGATAAGTGTAAGGAAAGCGTCTGGAAGTATAAAGGGATGTGGGAGGAATTTTCCGGGGCCGTAGGCTTCTGGGCGGACATGGATCATCCCTATGTGACCTATGACGATAATTTCATCGAGTCCGAGTGGTGGGCGTTGAAAACGATCTGGGACAAGGGGCTTTTGTATAAGGGCTTTAAGATTGTGCCCTACTGCCCGCGCTGCGGGACGCCGCTCTCCAGCCATGAGGTGGCCCAGGGCTACAAGGCGGTGAAGGAACGCTCTGCGGTGGCAAGGTTTCGGTGTAAGGGCGAGGACGCTTATTTCCTGGCCTGGACGACGACCCCCTGGACGCTGCCTTCGAACGTGGCGCTGTGCGTGAATCCGGACGAGGCCTATGTAAAGGTAAAGGCGGCGGACGGTTATACTTATTACATGGCGGAGGCGCTGCTGGAACAGGTGCTGGGCGGACTGGCAAAGGATGGGCAGCCCGCTTACAAAATCCTGGAGACCTTCGTCGGAAAGGATCTGGAATACAGGGAGTACGAGCCCTTGTTCGCCTGCGCCGGGGAGGAAGCCTCCCGACAGGGCAAAAAGGCGCATTATGTAACCTGCGACGGCTATGTCACTATGTCGGACGGTACGGGAATCGTCCACATTGCGCCCGCCTTCGGTGAGGACGACGCCAACGTGGGCAGAAAGTACGGCCTGCCTCTGGTGCAGTTTGTGGACGGAAAAGGGCATATGACGGAGGAAACCCCTTACGCCGGGAAGTTTGTCAAGGATGCGGATCCGGATATCCTCCGGGATCTGGATCGGGACGGGAAGCTGTTTTCCGCCCCGAAATTCGAGCACGACTATCCCTTCTGCTGGCGGTGCGACACGCCCCTGATTTACTATGCGAGGGAGTCCTGGTTTATCAAGATGACGGCGGTGAAGGACGACCTGGTGCGGAATAATAAAACCATCAACTGGATCCCGCCCACCATCGGCGAGGGGCGCTTCGGCAACTGGCTGGAAAACATTCAGGACTGGGGGATCTCCCGAAATCGTTATTGGGGAACTCCGCTGAATATCTGGGAATGCGAATGCGGACATATGGAGTCCGTGGGCAGCAGGGAGCAGCTCTGCGCTCTGACGGGGGACGAAAACGTGAAGACGGTAGAGCTCCACAGGCCCTATATCGACGAGGTGACCTTCCCTTGTCCGAAGTGCGGCAAGACCATGAAGCGTGTGCCGGAGGTGATCGACTGTTGGTTTGACTCCGGGGCCATGCCTTTTGCGCAGCACCATTATCCTTTTGAAAATAAAGACCTGTTCGAGCAGCAGTTCCCGGCGAAATTTATCTCCGAGGCGGTCGATCAGACCCGCGGTTGGTTCTATTCCCTGCTGGCGGAGTCTACGCTTCTGTTTGACAAGGCTCCCTATGAAAACGTGATCGTGCTGGGGCTGGTGGCGGACGAGGACGGACAGAAGATGAGCAAGTCCAAGGGAAATGTGGTGGATCCCTTCGAGGCGCTTGCCGAGTACGGAGCGGACGCCATCCGCTGGTATTTCTATACCAGCGCCGCGCCCTGGCTGCCCAAGCGTTTTTCCGGCAAGACTGTGCTGGAGGGGCAGCATAAGTTCCTGGATAAGCTGTGGAACACCTATACCTTCTTTGTGCTGTACGCCAATATCGACGGCTTTGACGCATCCAGGCATACGCTGGAATACGAGAAGCTGCCCGTCATGGATAAATGGCTGCTCTCCAGGCTGAATACCGTTGTGGGCGAGGTGGATGCAAATCTGGATAAGTACCGCATTCCGGAGGCCGCCAAGGCTTTGCAGGATTTTGTGGAGGAGATGAGCAACTGGTATGTGCGCAGAAGCCGGGAGCGTTTCTGGGCCAAGGGGATGGAGCAGGATAAGATCAACGCCTATATGACCCTGCATACGGCGCTGGTGACCGTGTGTAAGGCGGCGGCGCCCATGATTCCCTTTATGACGGAGGAAATCTACCGGAACCTGGTATGCAGCACGGACGCGGAGGCTCCCGAGAGCGTCCATCTGTGCGACTTCCCGGCGGCGGAGGCGCAGTATATCGACAAAAAGCTGGAGGCGGATATGGAGGACGTTCTGGAGGCGGTGGTCTTAGGCCGCGCCTGCAGGAACGACGCGGCGATCAAGAACCGCCAGCCTCTCGGCAGGATGTATATCAAGGCGGACTTTACGCTGGATTCCTTCTACACCGATATCATCAAGGATGAGCTGAATGTGAAGGAAGTGGCGTTTGCGGAGGATGTGAGGGATTTCACCTCCTATACCTTCAAGCCGCAGCTGCGCACCGTGGGTCCGAAGTACGGGAAACAGCTGAATGCAATCCGCGCGAAGCTGGCGTCTCTGGACGGAAGCAAGGCCATGGACGAGCTGAATGAGACGGGAAAGCTTACCTTTGAGGCGGACGGTGCCGCTGTGGAGCTGGAAAAGGACGACCTGCTCATCGAGACGGCCCGGAAGGAGGGCTATGTATCTCAGGAAAACAACCGGATTACGGTAGTCCTGGATACCAACCTGACGGAGGGGCTGATCGAGGAGGGCTTTGTCTACGAGATCATCAGCAAGATCCAGACCATGCGGAAGGACGCGGGCTTCGAGGTTACGGATCACATCCGGGTATCCTTAAACGGCAATGAGAAGCTGGCGGAGATCGCCGGGAAAAACAGCGCCGCCATCTGCGGAAAGGTGCTGGCGGATGAGTTTACGGCGGGAAGAACCTTCGCGGTGACGAGGGAGTGGGATGTGAACGGCGAGAAGGTAACCATCGCAATCGAAAAGGTGTAATAAATTCTTTTGCAGAAAATCGGTTGAATCATCCGCGGAATTTGCTATAATAGAATAGCGCAGAGAAAAAACAGGCGGCTGCGAAGCAGACATGTGTTTTTTATGAACGGGCAAACGTCCTGCAAAGCAGGACAAAAGCGCGAAGCGCGGGTTTGGGAGTGAACTTGAGGCGATGCGACCTTCGCGACGACAAAAGAGCGGAGCGCGGCAAAAAGGTTACGGTATCGACAGAGAGTTTTTGACAGGCAGTGTCAAATGATTTCATGAAAAACCAAGTCCAAAAACAGAATTGACAGGAGGAAAGCGTTATATGAAAGGATCAATGAAAGCAGCGGAGAGAAAGGCGGAAAGGGCTGCGGAGAGGGCTGCGGAAAAGGCAGAGAAAGCAGCGGTAAAGAGCGCGCCGGAACAGATTGCGGATACCGTCACGGTCAGGGAGGAGTTCGATAAGGAGCTCTTCAAAAGGAGCGTCGCGTACAATGTAAAAACCCTTTACCGCAAGGATATAAAGGACGCTACGCCGCAGCAGGTATTCCAGGCGGCGTCCCTGGCGATCAAGGATCAGATCATGGATAACTGGATCGACACGCAGAGAGCCTACGAAAAGCAGGATCCCAAGATGGTCTACTATATGTCCATGGAATTTTTAATGGGCCGGGCCCTGGGCAACAATATTATCAATCTGCGCGCCTCCAAATCCGTGCGCGAGGCGTTGGATGAGCTGGGATTCGATTTGAATCTGGTGGAGGATCAGGAGCCAGACGCGGCTCTGGGCAACGGCGGTCTGGGCCGTCTGGCGGCCTGCTTCCTGGATTCCCTGGCTACCCTGGGATATTCCGCGTACGGCTGCGGCATCCGTTACCGCTACGGCATGTTCAAGCAGCAGATCAAGGACGGCTATCAGATCGAGGTTCCGGACAACTGGCTGGAGAACGGCAATCCCTTTGAGCTGCGCAGACCGGAATACGCAAAGACCGTAAAGTTCGGAGGTTATGTCTCCATCTACTGTGACGAGAACGGCCAGAACCACTTTGTGCAGGAGGGCTATCAGGCGGTGAGAGCCATCCCCTTCGACCTTCCCATCGTGGGCTACGGAAACCGCATCGTGAACACCCTGCGGATCTGGGACGCCGAGTCCATGGGCGGCTTCCAGCTGGATTCCTTCGACAAGGGAGATTACAGCAAGGCGGTGGAGCAGGAAAACCTGGCCAGAAACCTTGTGGATGTGCTTTACCCCAACGATAACCACTACGCGGGCAAGGAGCTTCGCTTAAAGCAGCAGTATTTCTTCATCTCCGCGTCCGTACAGGAGGCGGTGGAAAAGTACATGAGAAAGCATGACGATATCCACCGTTTCCCGGAGAAGGTAACCTTCCAGCTCAACGATACCCATCCCACCGTGGCGGTGCCGGAGCTGATGAGGATTCTGCTGGACGACTATAATCTGGGCTGGGACGAGGCCTGGGACATCACCACCAGAACCTGCGCCTATACCAACCATACCATTATGGCGGAGGCTTTGGAAAAATGGCCTATCGACCTGTTCCAGAGACTGCTGCCCAGAATCTATCAGATCGTGGAAGAGATCAACCGCCGCTTTGTACGGCAGATCGAGGAGAAGTATTCCAACGTCTACGGCGTGGATGTACAGGAAAAGGTTCGCAAGATGGCGATTCTCTACAACGGACAGGTCAAGATGGCCCATATGGCGATCGCTGCCGGGTATTCCGTCAACGGCGTGGCAAGGCTGCACACGGAGATCCTGAAGAACCAGGAGCTGAAGGACTTCTATGAGATGTTTCCGGAGCGCTTCAACAACAAGACCAACGGTATTACCCAGAGACGCTTCCTGCTCCACGGCAATCCGCTGCTGGCGGACTGGGTGACCTCCAAGGTGGGCGACGGCTGGATCACGGATCTGCCCCAGATCGGAAAGCTGAAGAGTCTTGCGGACGACAAGAAGGCGAGAGACGAGTTTATGGAGATCAAGTATCAGAATAAGCTCCGTCTGGCGGAATATATCAAGGAACACAACAATGTCACCGTAGACCCGAACTCCATCTTTGACGTACAGGTAAAGCGCCTCCACGAGTATAAGAGACAGCTTTTGAACATCCTGCATGTGATGTACCTGTACAACGAGCTGAAGGCAAAGCCGGATATGGAGTTCTACCCCAGAACCTTTATCTTCGGCGCGAAGGCGGCGGCGGGCTACCGCAACGCGAAGCTGACCATCAAGCTGATCAATTCCGTGGCGGAGGTAATCAATAACGACGCTTCCATCGGCGGAAAGATCAAGGTAGTGTTTATCGAAAACTACAATGTCTCCAACGCGGAGATCATCTTTGCGGCGGCGGACGTATCCGAGCAGATCTCCACGGCCAGCAAGGAGGCTTCCGGCACTGGTAACATGAAATTTATGCTGAACGGCGCGCTGACCCTGGGAACTATGGACGGCGCAAACGTGGAGATCGTGGAGGAAGTGGGGGAGGAGAACGCCTTTATCTTCGGACTCTCCTCGGATGAGGTCATCCGCTATGAAAACTACGGCGGCTATAACCCCATGGATATCTACAACAGCGATGCGGAGATCCGCAAGGTGCTGAACCAGCTGATCGACGGGACGTATAGTAAGGACAAGGAGCTGTTCCGCCCTCTGTACAACTCCCTGCTGAACACCTTGAGTACCTCCAAGGCCGACACCTACTTCATCCTCAAGGACTTCAAGCCCTACGCGGAGGCGCAGAAAAAGGTGGAGGCTGCCTATAGAGACCGGGAGAGCTGGGCGAGAAGCGCTATTCTGAACGTAGCCTGCTCCGGCAAGTTTACCTCCGACAGAACCATCCAGCAGTATGTGGATGAGATCTGGCATCTGGATAAGGTGAGTCTGTAAAAAGGCTTGTCAAAATCCGTAAAATTTGCGCTTTGCGAAAATATACTGTAATCAATATCAGGGCAGCACTCTTTGAGGGCAGCCCTGATGTTTGTGAAAGCCCCGGCGGATGGGAAGTCCGCCAGGGCTGTTTTTAATACCTTCCATTTCCATTTCGATATTAGGGGGGCACGAAAAATAATTCGGGGAAATGATTTAAATATAGAAATAGATTGCGTTTATCCTGAAAAACAGATATATTATATCTATCGGAGAGTTAGAAACCAGAGCGAGGCGGATTATGGCACGAGTAGTAGGGATTGGAAATCAGAATTTTGGAAAAATCAGGATGAATGGAAATTTTTATGTGGATAAAACAGATTTCATCAGGCAGTGGTGGGAGTCTTGCGATGACGTGACGCTGATCACCCGCCCCCGGCGTTTTGGAAAGACGCTGAATATGAGTATGCTGGAACAGTTTTTCTCGATTGATTACGCCGGTCGCAGCGATCTGTTTGAGGGGCTTTCCATCTGGCGGGAGGAGAAATACCGCCAGATGCAGGGAACCTATCCGGTGATTGCGCTCAGCTTTGCTAAGATAAAAGGGACATCCTATCAGAATGTCAGAAAGGAAATATGCCAAACCATAGCGGATTTATTTAATCAGTTTTATTTTCTGATGAAAAGCGGTAAGCTGAATGAATATGAAAAAAAAATGTTTCAGAGGATATCTGATGAAATGGAAGATCACATTGCAGCTAATTCCCTGAATTTTCTGTCCAATCTTCTGGCACAGTATTATGGCAGGAAAGTGATTATTCTGCTGGATGAATACGACACGCCCATGCAGGAGGCATATGTGAACGGGTATTGGGAAGAGCTGGTAGAATTTACCAGGAGCCTGTTCAATGCGGCCTTCAAGACGAACCCTTATTTGGAGCGCGCGCTTATGACAGGAATCACCCGCGTGAGCAAGGAGTCTATTTTCTCTGATTTAAACAATCTGAAAGTGGTGACAACGACCTCGGAGAAGTATGCGGACAGCTTTGGTTTTACGGAGGAGGAAGTGTTTGCGGCTCTGGAGGAATTTGGTCTGTCCGCCCGGAAACAGCAGGTCAAGGATTGGTATGACGGTTTTGTCTTTGGCAGCAAAAGAGACATTTATAATCCCTGGTCTATCATCAATTTCCTGGACGAGAAGAAAGTGGGAGCCTACTGGGCGAATACCAGCTCTAACAGGCTGGTCGGCAAGCTGCTTATGGAGAGCAACGCCGACACAAAAAAGACCTTTGAGGAGCTGCTTAATGGCGGCATGCTTGATATGGAGATCGACGAGCAGATCGTCTACAACCAGCTTTCCGCGAAAAAGAATGCCATCTGGAGCCTGCTGCTTGCCAGCGGGTATCTGCGGGTGGCAGGCACCACCTTTGTGGAGAGGACGGGGCGAACCTATTATAAACTGGTGCTGACCAACAAGGAGGTCCACATCATGTTCGAGGATATGGTGAGGGACTGGTTTTCCGGGAACGATTATTATAATGACTTTCTCAAGGCGTTGCTTTTGGGCGATGTGGAGGCCATGAACCTGTACATGAACCGAGTGACACGGGAGATGTTCAGTTACTTTGACACGGGAAAGAATCCGGAAAGCGAGCCGGAGAAGTTCTACCATGGTTTTGTGTTAGGGCTGATGGCGGAGCTGTCTGAGCAGTATATGGTTACCTCCAACAGGGAAAGCGGTTTCGGGCGGTATGACGTGATGTTGGAACCACGGAATACGACCAGGGATGACGCTATTATCCTGGAGTTCAAGGTGCAGGACGCCAGGGAAAAGGAGTTGTCCGATACCGTAGCCAGGGCGCTGCAGCAGATTGAGGAGAAGAATTATCAGGCGTCCCTGACGGCAAAGGGGATCCCGGCAGAGCATATACGGAAGTATGGGTTCGCCTTTTGCGGGAAAGAGGTTTTGATTGGCAGTGCGGGGGGCGTAGGACGATTTAATGCAATGAATGAAAGGCCTGGCGGATGAAAGTCTGCTAGGCCTTTTTTAACACAATGCTTTATTTAGATTATCAAGGATTGCTTCAACAGAGTTTTGCAGTTCCGGAGAAAGATATCGAAAGTTCTGCAGGAGGCGGATTTCCCTTTCCGTGGGACGAAACGTTTTCACCGCGTCTTCTATAGAGGAAGAAGAGGAAGCGCCGATCAGATAATCCACAGAAATACCGAAAAAGGCGGCGAAGTTTTTTAAGGTTTCGATATCCGGTTCCGCCAGCCCGTTTTCATATTTGTAAATCGACTGTTGCGTCAGGTTAAATTTTTCGGCAAGGGACTGCTGACTTAATCCTCTATCCATCCGTAACTTTCTAAGATTTTCCACTGATTATCCTCCATATGATTTCTCTGTTTCTTATATATATAATATCCAGCCATGCCTGGAAAAGGAAAAATCATTCGGTTGTTATTTACAACAACTTATAGTTGTGATATCATGAATGAATAAGTAGTATGCACGGATTGAAAGGAATCTATACAGCTATAATGCAGAAGAAGGCTGAACTGCCCGGAGGAGAAAACGACGGGGAGTCGAAATGTTGAAAAGAATGAAAACGATGAGCACAAGGATCAGATGCCTGCAATGTATGCAGGAATATGATAGTCAATTTGATATCTGCCCGTACTGTGGCAGCGAAAGGGAGATCGAGCCGAAGGAATTATATTTTTTGAGGCCGGGAGCAATCCTTGCAGGACGGTACGAGATCGGCGCATCCCTGGGGGACGGCGGATTCGGGATCACCTATAAGGCCTGGGATCTCACCCTGTCTAAGGTGGTGGCGGTCAAGGAGTATTATCCTGTCGGTCTGGTAAACAGGGTGCCCGGTGAGAACAAGGTGATTGTATACTCCGGACGCCGGGCAAAGGAATGTACGGTGGGCAGGCAGCGATTTCTGGAGGAAGCGCGCAATATGGCGCGGTACAATACCCATGCCAATATCGTAAACGTCTACGATTTCTTTGAGGAAAACGGCACGGCCTATATTGTTATGGAGTTCCTGGACGGCGTGAACTATAAGGAGTATCTGGAGGGCATGCCGGAAAAGAAGGCACCGCCGCAGGAGGCGCTGACGGTGATGGAAGCGGTTTTGACCGCACTCTCGGAGGTACATAAGAGCGGCATCCTGCACCGCGATATCAGTCCCGGCAATATCTTTCTATGTAAGGACGGCGAGATCAAGCTGATCGACTTTGGGGCCGCCAGGTTTTCTGCGAAGGATGAGACGGCTAATGTAACGGTAATCTTAAAGCCCGGCTACGCGCCGCCGGAGCAGTATCAGTCAAAGGGCAGACAGGGTCCCTGGATTGACATCTATGCGGCGGGGGCGACCCTTTACCATGCGATCACGGGTATAGTGCCGGAAGAATCGGTGAACAGAAACGAGAAGGACGAATTGATCCCGCCGGAAAAGCTCTGCCCGGAGATTTCCCATAATTTAAATAACGCAATCCTGCGCGCTATGGCGCTGCAGCCGGAGCTGCGGTTTCAGAGCGCGGAGGAATTTTGGAATGCGCTGTCGGGGGAATCCGCGATCCGGGACGTCGGAAACGAGCTGAAAAGGCGCAAAATCCGCAGATTTCTATCGATTGCGGCGATCGGCGCCGCGGCGCTTGCGGGTGCCCTGGTCTGTATGAGGATTGTGGAGCGGAGAAAGGCGGCCGCGGCCATACTGGAGGAGGCGGACGTCACCCTGTGGGTCAGCGCGGACTCCGGTCAGACCGCGGAAGAAAAGCAGGAGATTATGGAGGAGGCGCTTCAGTCCTTTCGGGAGGAATATCCCCAGATCAACGTGACGGTGACCTGTGCGGAAGCGGAGGAATATGAGACCAGGCTCCGGGAGGCGATGGAGCAGGGACAACTGCCCACTCTGTTCGAATCCTCCTGTCTGTGGCAGCAGGACTACGAATATCTGGCAGAACTGTCGGATGTGTTTGATTTCATAAAATCCGACGACTGCTTTTTTCTGGAGCGGTACGCGGACTTTTTCCCTCATAAAAAGCAGATTCCTCTAGCCTTTACGATGCCGGTCATTTACCGTTGTATCCTGGCGGATACGGGCGGAAAGAGCACCGAAGAGCTGATTGCGGAGAAGCGTTTTCTGGTTACTGCCGGAGGATATTTTACCTGGTATAACCTGTGCAGCGGAGAGGAGCCGGTGTCGGATTTTGGGGGCTGGCTCGAAACGGGTGAGATAAACGACATTCTTTCGGATCAGGTGGAATTTTTAAGCCTTGACGTGCCCTGCCTTCTTGCGGACACCTCCTGTTACCGCTGGGTTCAGGAGAATATGCCGGGGATCTATGAGATCGAGTTTTGGCAGGAGCGGGGCCTGACGGGAGCCTTTCAGGACTGCTTCAGTATTGCAGAGGACGCAAAAGAGGAGGAAAAGGCGGCGGCCGTTCAGATTCTGGTCTATCTGTTGGCGGATCAGGCCCAGGATGTGCAGTATGTGCAGAACGGCGATGATCTGCCCCTGAACAAAACGGCGTACCGGGCCTATGTGGAGATAAACGGGGAATTTGACGGACTGGAGGCGGAGATCGGGAAGGCGGTTATGGGCGGGGAAGCTCAGGCGCTGCTGGATCGGCTGCTTTCGGACGCGGAGAATTAGAGAAATAAAAACGCTTCCGGACGCGGAAGCAGTATTGCGAGGTAGTACAGATGAGAAGATGTCTGGGATGTATGGAAGAATTTGAGGAACAGTATGATATCTGCCCCCATTGCGGCTATGAGGTGGGAACGCCGCCCCGGGAAGCCTACCACATGATTCCGGGGACATTGCTGGCGGATAGATATCTGATCGGCAGCGTGCTCGGATTCGGCGGATTCGGCGTCACTTATATCGGATGGGACCGGATTCTGGAGAGAAAGGTTGCGGTAAAGGAATATCTTCCGGGAGAATTTTCCACCCGGATCCCCGGGCAGTCGCAGATCACTGCTTTCGAGGGCGAGAGGACGGAGCAGTTTAACAGCGGTCTGGGCAAATTTCTGGAAGAGGCCAAGATGCTGGCAAAGTTCGAGGCGGCCAACGGTATTGTACAGATTTACGACAGCTTCCGGGAAAACGGGACGGCGTATATCATCATGGAATATCTGGAAGGCAAGACCCTGAAGACTTATCTGGAGCAAAAGGGGAAGCTGTCCGCAGAGGAGGCGAAGGAGATTCTGCATCCCATCCTGACGGCGCTGAAGGAAGTGCATGAGATAGGGATTCTCCACAGGGATATCGCGCCGGACAATATCTTCCTGACGGAGGAGGGGAAGGTAAAGCTTTTGGACTTTGGAGCCTCCCGATTTGCCACCACCTCGCACAGCAAGAGCCTGTCCGTGATTATCAAGCCGGGCTATGCTCCCGTGGAGCAGTACCGAAGCAGGGGCGACCAGGGGCCCTGGACGGACGTCTATTCTCTGGCGGCTACGTTTTACAATATGGTCACGGGCGTTGTCCCGGAGGACGCCATGGAGCGCGTGGAGAAGGAGGAGCTGAAAAAGCCCTCCAGGCTGGGAATTAAAATTCCCCGAAATGTGGAACACGCGATTATGAACGCCCTGAATATCAAGATAGAGGACAGGACGCAGAATATCGAGGCGTTTGAAAAGGAGTTGTATCTGGACGAAAAGGTCAAGCTGAAATTCGTCCGGCTGAAGAAGGCGGATGTGGGGAAATGGCCGCTCTGGTCGAAGCTCGCCGTGTCGGCGGCAGTTTTGACGGTCGCAGTCTTTGCGGGACTTTTGGCCACCGGCGTGATCGACTATTCCAGACTGATCCCGGAGAGCTTTGAGCTGCCGGAGGGTATGACAAGGGTTCCCAATCTGGTAAACGGCGAACTGGGCGCGGCGGAAAGCCTGATGACGGAGGCTGGGCTGATCCTGCAGGTTGTAGATAAGCAGTATTCGGAATATGTCCCGCAGGATCTGGTGCTTTCCCAGAATGTTAACAGGGGAAAGATTGTTTCGCTGGAGCAGGTTGTGGAGGTAGTGGTCAGCGGCGGACGGGAGATCGTGATCGTACAGGACGTCTGCGGCTCCTATAAGGAGGAGGCGCTTGCGGCGCTGACGTCCCTTGGACTGATCGTGGAGATTCAGGAGGAATACAGCGAGTACGCGGAGGGCGTCGTCATGGAGCAGAGCGTCGCCCCCGGCGAACAGACCCATCGGGGAGAGACCGTCGTCCTGACGGTCTCTAAGGGGTACGATACTTTTATCGATACCGAACAGGCTGTGACGATTCCGGATCTGACGGGCATGAGTCTCGACGAGGCGCGGGAGGAACTCAAAAAATACGGTCTTTCCGTGGCAAAGGAATCGACGAAGGAGGTCTCGGGGAAGAAGGCCGGAAGCATACTGGAGCAGACTCCCGCCCCCGGCACGCAGGGACACCAGGGCGATGTGGTCAAGGTGGTTCTCGCGGCGGAAAAGATGCCCGTATACATGCCGGACACGCAGTACAAGGATATGGACGCGGCGGTCAGCGAGCTGGAGAAGCTGGGACTGAAGGTGGCGGTGGAATACGAGGAAAACGCCACTGTCGCGCAGGGAAAGGTGATCCGTCAGAGCATAACGGCTTACGGCGAGGTGAAGGAGGGCGCGGCGGTCACGTTGACGGTCAGCAGCGGCACGCCGGAGATAAACCAGATTATCGCGAAGGAGCCGGAGTGGTCCGGCTGGGTTACGGAGCTCCCGGCGGGAGTGAACAAATCCCGCTATGAGATAGAGACCAAAAAGCAGTATAGCTTCCGGGACAAATCGACTACATCCTCCCTGCAGGACAGTATGCCGGGCTGGACGTTGTATGACAAAACGACGTCAAAGGGAGACTACGGAGAGTGGAGCACCTGGAGCGGGGAGCAGCCTGCCGCCCAGGAAGGCCGGGAGATTCAGCAGAAGGAGCAGTATTCCTACCGGGATTACGAAAAGACGACCTCTGACCAAAGCTCCATGAGCGGCTGGGAAAAGATTGACACGCGCACCTATTATCTGGAGGATTACGGAAATTGGAGTGAATGGTCAACGGCGGCGGTCAGCGGTAGCAGCACGAGGAAGGTGGAGACGAAGACGCAGTATCAGTCCCGAACCAGATCATGGACGACTGCCTCCACAAAGTCTCTGTCCGGCTATACCTATAGCCATAGGACGGAAAGCGCGGGCAGCTGGACGGAGTGGAGTGAAACGCCGGTATCGGCCAGCGAGACGGAGAGCCGCAAGGTAGAAGTGAAGACTGAACAGCGGACAAGACAAGTGCAAACAGGGACAAAGACTTATTATAAATACTATCATTGGTACTATTGGTACACGCCTGAAAGCACATGGTATTATACCTATATGCAACATCCTGATGGATCTGGCAGAACATACGCTTCGATGGAGTTAGAGACGCTTTTGCCAGCAGATAAGGTGTTTGATGGGCATACCAGTTATCTCCATGGCGGCAAGAGGTGGTTTTTGGAAAGCACACGGGAAGAAGCGATCTTATCGCCTCAGACCTATACCGTATACAGCAGCCTCACCACAAATTACACCTACCATTTCTACAAATGGAGCGACTGGTCAGGCTGGAGCGACACACAGGTTTCCGCCGCCACAGACAGGGAAGTAAACCCCAGAACCGTGTACCGTTATGCGGACAAGATCCCGCACTACGAGTACACCTACGGGAGATGGAAGGACTGGACGGCTTGGAGCGACGACGCCGTTGCGGATAGCTCCACCCGGGAGGTCAGAAAACAGACCATCTACAAATACCGGGATATGGCGGATATCGTCACCTACCATTACTACCAGTGGGGGAACTGGTCGGAATACCGGGATGAACGCCCGGAGGCCTCCGGCACGCGGGAGGTACAGGAGCGCACGCTGTATCGGTACAAAGAAAAATAGGACGGGTCAGGACAATGGAGATAACATATGCGATCAGCACCTTTCCGGGGGAGAGGGAGCAGAACGAGGACTATGCAATATCCGGCAAAAGAGGAGACGTCTCCTGCTTTGCGGTGGCGGACGGGCTGGGAGGCCACGGGCGGGGCGAGGTTGCCTCCCGGCTTGTATGCGAGACGGCAATGCGGCGCTTTGCGGAGGGCGGCGCCCTGGAAGAGCTGTTTGAAACGGCCCAGCGGGAACTGATGGAAAAACAGAAGCAGGAAAGGGCCATCGATGCCATGAAAACCACCCTGAATCTGCTGACGGTCAGCCCGAGGGAAATCTGCTGGGGCCATGTGGGGGATACGCGCACCTACTATTTTAAGCACAACAAGTTAGTGTGCCGGACAAAGGATCACAGCGTGCCGCAGATGATGGTGGCCATGGGGGAGATCAAGGAGGAAGAAATCCGCCATCACGCGGACCGGAACCGCCTTCTGCGCGTCATGGGCATCGAGTGGAAGACGCCGCAGTATGTGCTGGAAAAGGCCCTGAAGCCCCGGAAACGGCAGGCGTTCTGCATGTGTACGGACGGCTTCTGGGAATACATCGAGGAAAAGGACATGGAAAAATGTCTGAAGGCCGCAGGCACCGTGCAGGAATGGCTGGACGCCATGAACGATGTGGTGAAAAAGAACGGTGCAGGCGAGGATATGGATAATTATACGGCGCTGGCCGTCTGGATCGGGTAGCATCAGCCGGGAGCCGCGGGAAGAATGAGGAGGGTATGGAGCAGAGTTACGGGAGCCGCCGGGAAGCGGGCGGCAGACAGGCCGGATATGACGGCTGTGAGGAATGGATTTCGGTGAACGCCGTCTCTCTGCAGGGAGCGAGAACGAGGCAGGAGGACTATCTGCTCTGGACGCGGAGGGAGGACAGAATCATAGCGGTAGTCTGCGACGGCATAGGAGGCATGGATAACGGAGACATTGCCAGCCGTACCGCGGCGCAGCTTCTCTTTGCCGATCTGGGGAATGTGCCTCCCGGGTCGGACATGCCGTCCTTTTTTCGGCGCGAGACGGAAAAGCTGGACGACGCGGTGTTCAGCCTGCAATATCCGGACGGCAGCAGGATGAAGGCGGGAACTACCGTCGTGGCCGTCCTGCTGCTGGGGAAGACGCTGCACTGGTTTTCCGTGGGCGACAGCAGGCTGTACCTGCTGCGGAACGGACGGCTGCAATGTCTGACAAAAGCCCATAATTATGCGGCGGCGCTGGATGAGATGAAAAAGCAGAAGACGCTGGACGAGGCCTGGTATCGGGAGGAAGCGAAAAAAGGAGAATGGCTGACCAGCTATCTGGGCATGGGGATTGCGGAACAGTTTGACTGCGGCAGCATCTTTTTTCCGGCAGCGCCGCAGGAAAAGCTGCTCGTCTGCTCTGACGGTCTGTACAAAACGGTCTGTCAGGAGGAATTGGAGCTTTACCTGAGACAGCCGGGAGGAATAGACCGGATCTCCGGCCTGCTGCAGGAGGCGATACGGAAGAAGGACAGTCCGTCGCAGGACAATGCCTCATGGGTACTGATCGGAAGAAAGGACAGATAAAAATGGAACGGATGATATGCAAAAACGGTCATTTTTATGACGGAGACAAATTTCAGGAATGCCCTCACTGCGCGGCAGGGATGGAGGCGGCGCGCCCCAGCTCCTTCGCCGTCGTCGGAGCAAGCCCCGGAAAAGAGGAGAGCGGCAAGGTACAGACGGGAGAAAAGAAAAAGCTGTTCGGCCACCGCAGGGCAAAGCGGACGCAGGGGACGGAGGACAGGAGCGGAACAGAGGATCGGACGCAGATATTGCCGGTAAATATGCAGGGGGCGGGAGACGGAGTACTTCCGGGAAGCCTTTCCGGAGGCTTTCCTGAAAATTTCTCCGGGAGTATCCCCGGAAGTTTCCCCGGCCAGGCTGGAGGGCAGAGCTTTCAGCCGAATGATTTCCGGGAGGGAAACCGACAGTCCGTCACGGGAAGCGGCATGGTACGGGAAACATCCCTGTCCGCCGTAAACGGTACGGCGGATTTCCAAAACATTACCCAGAAGCTGGACGCCGCCTATCTGGCGGGAATGGGACTCGGAGGGACGGCTCCTGCGGGGACGGAACCGAACGGAGGAGCAGATTTGGCGCAAGCGGGAAGCGGTACTGCTGCGGTTAAGACGGGAAGAGGAACCGAAAGCGGAGCTGTTTTTTCGGAGATGGGCTCAGGAAACACCCCTAAAAACGACGGCAAAACCGTCGGCTATTTTTCCGTCGGTCTGGATACGGAGCCGCCGGTAGGCTACCTGATCTGTACGGAAGGGGAGGATTACGGCACGGGATTCCCGCTGAAATCTGGTATCAATTCGTTGGGACGGTCAAGCGCCATGGACGTGGTGGTGATGGATGTAAAGGTATCCAGGGAGAAGCAGGCGTTCGTGATGTATGAACCGCACAAGAGAGAATTTTTCCTGAAACCGGGAGACGGTGTGGGGCTGTGTTATCTGAATGACGAGCTTGTCCTGGAGCCAAAAAAATTGAAGGCCTACGATTTGATTTTGTTGGGAGATACGAAGCTGATGCTGATCCCGGTATGTGGGGAGCAGTTCAGCTGGTAGGGACGGTTTCGCGGTGCCTGGGAGAGATAGGCATTTTTGTTTTGACAGTGGGATAAACGATGCGAGTAGTGATACTGGACAGTGAAGAAAAGAACATAAGATATTTCCTTGATTATATAAAGGACAGATATCAGGATTGGTCGGTGAACGCCTACGCCACAACCTTTGCGTTTGCTACCGCGGTATATGATGACTTTAAGGGAGATGCAGAGCTTTTGCTGATACATGTGGAGGAGGCGGAGCATATCGAGCTGGCGCAGGATTTGCAGGAGTGCTTTCCGCATCTGCGAATCATATTTTATGCGGAAACGACGGAATGGGCGGAGGAAATTTTCCGGGCGGAGCCTTCCTTTTTCCTGCAGCTGCCCTTTCGCGGGGAAGCGTTGGAAATGGCTTTCGGACGGGTGAAAACGGGGTGCGAGGAGGATATCGGAAGAACCCTTACAATCCGGATGCGAGGACAGAAGCAGAAGATCCGGTTTTCCGCAATCCGTTATATAGAGAGTGTCGGACGGAAAATGTTCCTTTATACAGACGGCGGCTCCTTTGAGACATACATGACGATGGAGGCTGCCCTGCGCAGTCTGCCGCCGCAGTTTGTGCAGTGTCACCGCAGTTATATTGTCAATGTGGATAGAATTGAAAAATACTGTGTGGACGAGATGCTGCTTACAGGGGGAGCACAGGTTCCGATTTCCAGGACTTATCAGAAAAGGCTGAAAGAAGTGATTTCCGAAAAAGGAGAAAACAAATGCTTGTAACATTAATTGGGGAACAGAAGATTTTCAGCGTGCATCTGCCGGAGAGGATTGCCGGGAGGTACTGGATTGAGGATGACGAAAATTCTGTGGGAAACGGCAGAATCCTGGCCATAGAGGCGGATGATACGGCGTCCCGTTGGATCGTAAAGGCAGGCCGGCAGATAAAGCTTTATGACGAGAGGCAGGCGGAAACGCAGAAGCTTGTATTGGAAGAGGGGAAGTTGTATCAGCTGGCGGTGGCGCAGGAGGAACGGCCGGTCTATTTACTGGCGGAGCCTTTTACCGAGGACAGGGGGATTTACCGGAAGTTTGCAGCGAACCGGGATGTAGCGCTGCGGTTCGGGAGAGAACGCGACAATGATATTGTAATTTCCAATCCCTATGTATCCGGTCATCACGGAATGCTGATCTATTCCGGCGGAACCTGGGTTCTGTGTGACGAACGGTCCACAAACGGTACTTATGTGAACCGGCGCAGGATTACGGGTCAGGTGAGCCTGAAGGCGGGCGACACCGTATTTATTTTGGGTTTTAAGTTTGTGGTGGGAAGTAATTTTATTTCCATGAATAATCCGGATAAAAGCGTCCGGATCAACACGGAAGCCCTTTCGGAATTTAGAGGGAAGGAGTATGTGGATAACGAGACGCTGCCGGAGGAGCCCTCCTATTATTACCGTTCTCCGCGGTTCGTGAGAGGGATCACGCCGTTAGAGCTGCAGGTGGATTCGCCGACCAGACCGGAAGAGAGGGAAACCACGCCGCTTCTTCTGACGATGGGGCCATCGCTGATCATGGGGGTGGCTTCCTTTTCCGTGGGAATGTTTTCTGTGGTTAATGCGGTGAAAGGCGGCGGGAGCGCAGTCAGCACAATTCCCACCATGATAACATCGATTTCCATGCTTCTCGGTATGCTTCTGTTTCCGATCCTGATGCGCAGCAGGGAAAAGAAGAGGATGACTGCAAAGGAGACGGAGAGACAGGAAAAGTATTTAAAGTATCTGAATAATCTGCGTCAGGAAATCAAAAAGAATATTGTTTTGCAGGAAGAACTGTTAAATGAAAACAATCCGTCGGTGACGGAACTGGCGGCGCAAAGCGATTTTTGGGAGAGGAGGCTTTGGGGAAGAACCCCGGCCCGGGAGGACTTCCTGCATCTGCGTCTGGGCGCGGGAAATCTGCCCATGTATGCGGATATACAGTTTCCGGAGGATCGGTTTTCCATCGAAGACGATACGCTGCGGGACAGTCTTTTTGCCTTCCAGAGGGAAGAGAGACTTTTGATGAACGTGCCGGTCGGTGTATCGCTTCCGGCGAGCCGGGTGCTTGGAATCGTCGGCGACAGAGAGGGTGTCCGCAATCTGCTGAACAATCTTTTGCTGCAGATTCTGCTGCTTCACAGCTACGACGAAGTAAAGCTGATTTGCCTGTACGAGAAAAGCGACGAAAAGCATCTGTCCTTTGTCCGGTACGCCCAGCATATCTGGGACAATGAGGGAAAGCGGAGACTGCTGGCGGTTACGGAGGAGAATCTGCGTGAGCTTTCGGTAGATATCGGGAAAATAATTGCGGACAGGAGGACACTTTCCGCCGGGGAGCCTGCAGGCCGGCTTCTGCCTCACTATATCGTTCTGTCCATGAGCAAGGCGCTTTCCAACAAATGCGCTTTTCTGACAGATATTCTGCAGAGCGAGGGACTTAAAAGCTTCAGTGTAATCTGCGCCTACGATGAGATGAAAAGTCTTCCTAAGGAATGTGGCGCGGTAGTATGGGTGAACGGCAGTCAGGGAATGGTGCATGACGGAAGCGCCGGGAGCGGAGAGAATGTCAGTTTTGTGCAGGATATCGTTCCGGCCGATTATGCCGGGCGGGTGGTGCGCAATATGGCCGACAGGCAGCTTGACCTGAATCAGGGCCGTTATACTCTGCCGGAAATGTTGACCTTTATGGATATGTTCGGGGTAGGACGTCATGAGTATCTGAACATTCTTCAGAGATGGAAAGAGAATAATCCCGTTAAAACGCTGCAGACTCCGGTAGGCGTAGATACGAACGGCGAGACTTTTTATCTGGATCTGCACGAGAAATTTCACGGGCCGCACGGGCTGGTGGCAGGCATGACCGGTTCCGGAAAGTCAGAGTTTATCATCACTTATATTTTATCCATGGCGGTGAACTATCATCCGGACGAGGTCGCGTTTGTGTTGATCGACTATAAGGGAGGCGGCCTCACGGGCGCTTTTGAGAACGAGCATTATAGGCTGCCGCATCTGGCAGGGACGATTACAAATCTGGACGGCGGCGCAATTATGCGGTCGATTCTGTCAATCAAAAGCGAGCTGAGGAGAAGGCAGGCCATGTTTAACCGGGCCAGGGGCATCGCGAACGAGGGCACCATGGATATCTATAAATACCAGAAGATGTATCGGGACGGTCTGGTAGAGGAGCCCATTCCGCATCTTTTCATCATTTCGGATGAGTTTGCCGAGTTGAAGAGCCAGCAGCCCGAGTTTATGGAGCAGCTGATTTCGACGGCCAGAATCGGCCGAAGTCTGGGTGTTCACCTGATTCTGGCCACCCAGAAGCCCAGCGGAGTAGTAAATGAGCAGATTTGGGCAAACTCAAAATTCAAGGTATGCCTGAAGGTGCAGGACAGGGCGGACAGCAACGATATGTTAAAGCGCCCCGATGCGGCGGAGATTGCTGAGACAGGCCGCTTTTATCTTCAGGTCGGATATAACGAGCTTTTTGAACTGGGACAGTCGGCATGGGCGGGAGCCCCCTATCCGGATGCGGATCAGGCGGGACAGGAGCAGGACAGGAATATCGAGGTGCTGGATGAGCTGGGCAACGTGGTTGACCGGCTGAAGTACCGCAATAAGCCCCTGACGGCAAAGGATAACGGCAGACAGATTGTGCGGATTATGGAGTATCTGGATAAGCTGGCAAGGGAGGAGAAGATCTGTGAACGGCAGCTTTGGATGCCGGAAATCCCGGCGGATATACGGGCGGATCAGCTGACGGAGAAATACTCCTGGGCGGCTTCGGATGCGGCGGGACTCCGTGCCGTTATCGGTGAACTGGATGATCCGTATACCCAGAGCCAGAGGATTTTGGACGTCAATTTTACGGAGGCAGGAAATGTTTTGATCTATGGCGCGGCAGGCTCCGGCAAGGAGATGATGCTGAACGCGGTTTTGTATTCTCTGTGCAGGGATTACTCGCCTTCCGAGTTTGTCGCTTATATTCTGGATTTCGGTGCGGAGGCCATGAAGATGTTCGAGAGTATGCCTCATACCGGAAGCGTTATGATTGACGGAGAAGACGAGAAGATTCAGAGCTTTATCGGTCTGATTGAGAAGGAGATGAAATACCGGAAGAAGCTGTTTGCGGAATTTGGCGGGGATATGGAACGGTACAATGCCTCGGAAAATACGAAGGCACCGTACATCCTGATCGTACTGAACAACTATTCTCATTTTTATGAGAGCTATGAGAGATACGAGGACGTCATGATTACCCTGACCAGAGAGTGTCCCAAGTATGGTATCTATTTCATGCTCACCGCGGTGAATGCGATGGCCGTGAGATACCGCATGGTGCAGAATTTCCGTCAGGTCTATGTAATGCAGATGAACGACCGGGCGGACTACTCCTCGATTCTGGGAAATACGGGAGGAGTGATTCCGCCGGCGGTCAAGGGGAGGGGAATCCTGAAGGAAGAGGAAACCTATGTATTTCAGGCGGCCCATATTGTAGGGAAGGAAGAAGATCTGCGAAGCTTTATCCGGCAGCAGGCTTTGAAGCTGACGGACAGGGCCGGAGGGATCAGGGCGAGACAGGTGCCGGTAGTGCCCCGGTTCCTTTCCGGTCTGGATGCCGCTAACAGTATGAACTCCTTTGAACAGATGCCGCTGGGCGTAAGCTATGCGAATTATGAATATCTGACGGAAAACGTCACGGAGAAAAATGTTCTGATGGTGATGGCGGAGAACGGGCAGGATGCGCTCTATTATGCGGGAGGACTGGTCGAGGCAGTATCCGCCATGCCGGAGGTACAGATTACGGTGTTCAACGGCGGACGGGAACTGGCAGAGCTTTTGGACGTGGCCTATGACGGAGTGGACGGAGATTACGAGAAGCGAATTGCAGAGTTATTTTGGCTGTCGGTGGAGAGAAACAATAATTACAAGGAGACAGACGGGAACCCGACGGTAGATATGACGCCCATGGTGGTAGTATTTAACGGATACGAGAAATTGAAGAACGGACTGTCGGAGGACGGCAGGGATAAGCTGATCATGATGCTGGATAAGGTGGAGGGATTCTGCAATATCCTCTTTGTTGTGAGCGACAGTTATCGAAATGTCAATCAGTATTATCTGGATAACTGGGTCGGCAGTCGGTGCGGCGGCGACGGAGTCTGGGTAGGCAGCGGAATTGAGGATCAGATGCGGCTGACAGTGACGAAGAAGACAAAAGAGTCTGGCGGAGCGGCAGACAGAACCACGGGCTATTATGTGAGCGGCGGAACGGCAAAGCGCATGAAGCTGATCATGCCGTCGAGACTGGAGGGGAGGACGGAGGATGAAGAATAAGATTCTGCTGGAGCTGTATTTACCGGCAGCGGAAAAGAGCTTTGAGATCAGAGTCCCGAAGCAGATTAAGGTGGCGCAGGCAGTAGGGATGCTCGTTGAGTTCCTGAAAAAGAGGGATGAGGGGTATCTTCCTACGGAGGACAGTGTGCTCTGCGATCTGGAGAGCGGACGGGTTTTTGACGCCAACGCGTTTATCGGCTGTATCGGCCTGCAGAACGGTTCCCGCGTTATGCTGGTGTAGGAGATTTCTGTATTTTATTACAGAAAAACGGTAAGTGATTACGTTTTCCGCCATTTTAGAAAAAGACAGATTATGATAAGAGAAAACAGGGAACGGTTCGGCGGAGCCGCCGCCTTTCCCGAAAAGAAGGAGGAAGCATATGGAAAGCATTCAGGTAACACCGGGTAATCTTAAGAAAGCGGCAGGCGAGGTAGAGACCTTGGCCAACAATTACAGGAAGCAGTACGGAGAGTTGTTCGGCCTGGTAGAAACCTTTACCACCACGGATTTTCAGGGTGTGGACGCAAAGGAGTTTTGCAGCAAGGTAAAGGATTTTGAGGATGATTTCATGAAAATGAAGAATCTGATGGATGACTACGCGCAGTTTTTGCGGAGGGCAGCGGAAGATTACGAGAAAAATCAGGAAAATACGAGAAATCTGATCGCAGGCCTGCAGAGCTGAGAACGCCGATGATTCGGATTTTGAACGGAACGGATGACTGAAAAGAAAAGGAGAAGAGAACATTATGGCAGACAACGGACAGATTATTATTAATTATGGTAAATTTGACGGACATGCAGACGGAATTGACCAAAAAAACAAAGAGATGCGACAGACGCTGGACGATATTCAGGCAAAGATCAACGGCTTAAAGGGAGACTGGGAGAGTAACGGGGCCGAGACCATCCGCCAGAAGATTACCAATATGACCGGGCGGTTTGAAAACTATCAGAAGGTAGTGGACAGCTATGTAAAGTTTATCCGGGATACGAAGGCACGGGCTTTAAATCTGGAGAATACGATCAACGCCAATGCCAGCCAGTACAAGTAAAAAGCGGAGCGGTATTGCAGGCTTGACTGCAATATGCGGGAGAGAGCGACTATGAAAAGAGATCAAAAGAAGCGTAACAGGAGGCTTTTGCTTGTGGCGCTGATTCTTGCGGTAACGCTGGCGGGATGCGGCAGCGCAGGAAACGGAGATGCGGAAGCCGCAGGCGGAAGGGGAGCAGGCGGGATTACCCGGGCTGAATATATCGGTATGCTGGGGACCCGCTTTGGATATAACGGGTATGAGTCGGAGGAGGATCTGTTTACAGATGTGGCGTCTGACAATACCTGGTATCCCCAGATACAGGCAGCGGCGGAATGGCAGATTATCGACGGCGGCGGAAGCTTTGAGCCGGAAGAGGCGGCAACGCTGGAGTTTGCCCTGGAGTGCGCCGTGCGTGCGGTGGGAACGGACGATATCGCGGCGTCGGGCGCTGAAATCGAGCTTGACAGCCTGGCGGATTTTTATGCAGGCAATATTGCGCAGATTGACTTAAGCGACAGGGATGCGCCGGTGGACGCCGAGGTGGCGGAACAGATTATCCTGTACGCGAAAAGCTATGATAACAACCTTGTGATTCCGCAGATTACGGAAATAGAGTTTGTGGAAGGCGTCAAGACGGGAGAAGAGGATATCTTTCTGAATGCCGACGGAGTTACCGGCGTAATGGCCGACGGTTCGGACTATCAGATCGGAGATATCGTTTATCTGGACGCCACGGAGACGTCTATCGCCAGGGCGATCCTGATCACGGAGGTGGAGGGAAGCACGTTTACCTACGAGGACGCGCCTTTGGAGGATACTTATGCGTATCTGAATATCCAGGGCTCTTTCTCCGGGCAGATCGTGGAGGCGGTTTCCGCTTCCAGCGGAACGGAAGTGGATTTGGGTCAGGAAATCTATGACGAGATGAAATCCTACTATATGTCCGACACGCTGGCCGGCGGGCAGGAATACTGGCTTCTTCCCGCATCCAATTCCGTAAAGGTAGATCAGGGCGGAGATCATGTCGTATTTACGGCCTGCTTTGACGTGACGGAAAGCGAGGAGATTGCAAGCCGGCCGGGATATGCGAATATTGGCGTCGATGGAGCTGCCAACGGCAAGCTGGTAGTCGGGATCAGGAATGTCAGGGTGGACGTAAAATATGAGTCTGCAGCATGGTACAAGCCGTTAAGTCCGAAGATCGTCGAGTGCAGCCTGCATTTTGATACGGAGGTTTTCTTCACCATACACGGCAGCGTAGGCGCATCCATTCCTCTGGGCGAGGTATATATTCAGGTTTGGGGACCGCTTAATATCAAGCTGATGCTGACGGCCCATATCGGCGCAGACGGCAATATCGCGATCAGCTACACGACGGAAAATGTCATGTCGATAGGCTGGCAGAAGGATTCCGGTCTGAAGAATAGCTTTGACAGTGTACCTGAAGCGGAATTTGACGCGGACGCGACCCTGACGGCGGAGGCAACGCTGCTGGCGGATCTGCGGATTGGATTTAAAAAGGCTTCTTACAGCCTTGTCAACGCGCAGGTAACCTGCGGAGCCGTGGCGGCGGCAAAGCTGGACGCAGACCCTATGGGCGAACAGCCTACCTGCCTGGATTTGAAGCTATACATACCGCTGCGCTGGGGCGTGAATCAAAACGGGTGTCTTCTCACAGATATCAGCAGCAAGCTGAAATTCAGCGGAGTAATCTGGGATTCGGAGAGCTCGCCGCTCAAGCTGCATATGCATTTGGAGGATTGGGTGAGAACCTCCGGGGATGAGTGTACGAGACAGGAAGCGGTAGAGCAGGAGCTTACCACACCGGAGGGCGAGCCGCTTGAAGAGATGGATCCCTTTGACTTTGAGCCGATCGAATTTGATTTCATTGAATTGGTAACGTATACGATGTTTTTGGAGAAAGGCGGCTCCATGAGTATAGGCTTCGACAATATTCCGGCAGGGTATACGGAGGCTGATCTGAGCTATGAGGTTGCGGACCCCGCGGTGTGCTCCGTGGCAAACGGTGTGGTGACAGCCGGTGCGGCGGGAAGCACTATCGTAAAGATCAGTACGGCAGACGGAATGTTTACGGTTGCCCTTGCAGTTACCGTGAATGAGGATTATTCCGTGGAAGAGTTCGAAAGCCTGTAAGAGCCGACGGATCGGGTAGACGTCTGTCTGCCGGGAACGGAGCAGACGGTAAAGAGATTAATTTGCGGGGAACTGCACGGACGAAAAACGTTCGGACAGTTCCCCGGACTGAGGGCAATATCATATATGGCTATAGATATTGAGGCTGTAAGAGCGCAGCAGAGAGAAATGAATAGGATATCCGATGAAGTCTCGGCTGTAAAGCGCAGAGTGAACCGCCACCGGGAAACATTGGATGAAGCCTGGAAAAGTGCGGAGGTAAGCGGAATGGATTCCGCTATAGAGGAGATTGCCCGCAGGCTGAACCGACTGTCAAACGATCTGGACGATTTGAGTCACGATATCCTGATAACGGGACAGGAGATTGAAGCGGAAGGAATCAGAAGAGATGCCGCGGAGGCGGAGGTTCAAAGGTATGCGGCGGAGAAATCCGAGAAGCCGACGTTGGAGAGAGTCAGGGAACAGGCTATAGAAGAAGGAAGTAAGCTGCTTGCCGGGGTATTTGGAATAAAAACGAAATAGGAGGAGCTATGGCGGAGATCAAAATTGATATCAAAAGGATAAGAAATGCAAATTATGATATTCCTCCGATGATTTCCGGTCTGGCTGCGCAGAGGCGGTATCTGAACATGTTGAAATGGAAAATCCCGGAAGAAATACAGGGAAGAAGAAATATCAGGGAACGTCTGGATACTGTTCTGCGGGAGCTTGAAAAAGCGGAACGGCAGCTCGATGACGTGTACCGCATAACCGGAAGCGCTATGGCGCAGTACAGGGATACGGAGAAAAAGATAACGGCAAATGCTTCCCGGTTTCAATAGGGGTATTTGAGAGAAGATAAATCGGGAGAGACAGGATGTTATGAGAGAAAACAGGAAAAAAGCGGTGAGAAATCCATTTTGCGGTAAGATAGCAGGCATGATCTACATGCTTGTATTTTTTTCGTGTTTTACAAAAACACCGGTTTCTGCGGCGGAAAGCGTGCAGTCTGCTTCTCAGGCGGCTGTGGTGAGCAGCAGGACGGCGGGACAGGATGTATCTATTTACATAAAAGGCATCGGGGATGCGACTGATGCCGCAACGGTTCAGATAGGCAGCACTCTGTGCGAGAATATTCAGGTTACTCCTGTCGCGGACATGGGAGTACCCATTAAGACAACCATTCTTTTTGACAATTCACAGTCTCTTTTCAGAAGATGGGGTTCCCAGGCAAAGAGCCTGATTACGGAGTTGATCGACAATCATGCGGAGGGAGAGGAATTTCGGATCGCTACTTTTGCAGACGGGTTGAATATAAGGGCTGACTATTCAACGGATTATGACGCGTTGAAGAAAACCGTGGACGGGATTGAGTTTTTGGATCAGGCGTCTTATCTGACAGATATTCTGTACGATCTGCTGAAGGAGAGCAGGGACAGCGGTGAGGCAAATTATACCCGCGTTATTATAATAACGGATGGCGCCGATGACAAAGAAATCAAATACACTCAGGCTGAGCTTACGGAGTTGATGAAAAACAGCGGAAGCGTGATACATGCAGTAGGGGTCAGGACTTCCCAAAACAGTACACTTCTGGAAAATCTGTTTTCCTACGCAAGATATACCGGAGGAACTTATTCTTTGGCGGAAGAACAGTCGGATGTTGAAGAGATTAAAAGTATTATCGACGGGGACTATTTGCTTTTTTGTCTGAAGCTGTCGCCGGATGCCGCAGTCATGGACGGAAGCAGGAGAGAAGCTAAGATTTCGCTGAATACATCGGAGGGCACGGTCGTTTTGACGGCCTCCTTACAGATGCCCTTTGCAGATGTCAGACAGGTGTCGGAGGAAGCAGCCACACCGGAATCTGCAGATACGCCGATTCCGGCGGCAAGCCAGGAGCTGCCCAGCATTGCCATACAGTCCGCGGCGAAGGAGAAAACGCCTTCGACAGAGGAAAAAACGACAGGAATCATGCGGATTATACTGATTACAGTCGGAGTTGTGTTCCTGGCAGCGGCGATTGTGACGGCAGTGCTGCTGACGGTGCGAAGAAAGAAAAAAGGCCCGGTAGATATTGTGATTACCGGAGCTGAGAAGCAGGAAAGCGGGAGGCCGGATGAAAAGCGGATGGCATCTTCAGCGTCGCGGAGTACGGTTGAACGGGGAACCCATACAGCCAATCTGTCGGCGCTAAACGTCGATAACGTCGGGAAAACGTTAAAATTGCAGAACGGACAGGGGCAGTGGGGAATGCGGCAGGCCTTTATTATCCTGACGGATATCAATAATCCTCAGAGAAGCTTTCGCGCGCCTATAGAGACAAGGGTTGTGATAGGCCGTGAATCCGGCGATATTGTGTTGGGATATGACGGATCGGTATCCTATGTACACTGTGAAATTATCAAGAGAGGCAGCCTTTTTTATGTCAATGATCTGAAGTCCAGCAACGGTACTTTTTACGGAAATATACGGGTTTACCGGGAAACGGCTATCATGAACGGCGGTATTCTCGGAATAGGGTCAGGCAAGTATAAGGTCACGATTGAGAACTAGATAATTCTAATAGTTATGTTGACGGTGATGTCCGGAGAAGCGGGAAGCATATTATTCATGACAATAGAATTCTCGCGAAGCGTGAATTCTATTGTTTCAGAAAACAGGGATGGGATTTCGGAAAGTGATAATCAATGATCGGTGAAGTGACTTATTTTTCGGAGAGAGGCGTCAGAGAGGTCAATCAGGACGCTATTTATGCGTCCGCCAAAGGAGACAGGGGTATATTTGTGGTGGCGGACGGTATGGGCGGGCATTTCGGCGGTGAGATAGCCAGCGGCGCAATCGTAAACGGCGTAAAAAAATGGTGGAGCAGCAACGACTTTGGAATGGAAAAAGCGGGGATCGATTCTATCGTCGAGCAATGCGGAATCCTTCTGACGAACATAAACAGGGAGGTATACTCTCTGTTCTGCCAAAAGGGGCAGGTGGGTGGTTCTACGGTGGCCGTTTTGATTTTATGCGATGACAGATATGAGATCCTCTCGGCGGGTGACAGCAGAATATACAGGGCCAGAGGAAAAACCTTAAAACAGTTGACAACGGACGATGTGTGGGAAAATTTGCCGGAAGTAAAGTACGCGATGAGCGATGAACAGATGAAGAATGACATGAGGTTCGGCAAGCTGACGGAGGCATTAGGATCAGCGGAACGCCTGAAGGTCAGGCGGGAAGGCGGCATACTGATGGGGAAAGATGTCTTTTTGCTTTGCAGCGACGGAGTGTACAGATATTGTTCCCGTGAGGAATTGGAAAAGATTCTCTGCGGCGGAGCAGTGTTTCGCAGCATGGCACGGAAAAAAGAAATGATTCGAAAATGCGTGCTGAGAGGCGGCATGGATGATAATTATTCTGCAATTCTATGCAGTGTGTGAGGGATCATCCAAAGCAGGGTAATTAGACACGCATTATTAAGTGTAATGTAAAAGATTCCTAAATGGTTCCGATTCATCGATGCCCTCCTTATATGGAAAATAGGAAATAGGATTTCCAGCTGCTGGAGAAGATGGGGCAAGATTATTTAGACACGACCGACAATGCCTTAGAAAAAAAGTAAGAACTCAGGAATCAGCCTGATTTTGGTTCAGGCGCGCAAGCTCGGCCTGAAGCGCAGCGATGACAGAGTCTTTTTGAATCAGCTGCCTGTCCTTTTGAGTCAGTTGCCAGTTCAACTCTTCGATGCGGTGCTGGACGGAGCGCTGCCTGCGATAGTAATCCTCCCGAGCCTCGCACTGGAGCCGCACGGATTCCTCCTGGCTGAGTTGGTAAATTGTGCCGGATGCTTCCTGAATATATTCGTCCTTCTGCGCGTACATTTTGAGCTCCTCCCATGTGGATGCCTTGAAGAGGGAGGCCCATTTGTCGATATGGTGCCGTCTGTCCTCCTCTGTCGCCAATTCTGTCTGAGTTAAGTCTAACACAGAGAGGCGCAGTTTGTCCAGGATTACGGGGTTCGCGAAGCGGTTCCCGTAATATGTCACTATAAATGATGTGATTTTTGACATTCAGAAGCTGGTATGTAGCGTAGAACTCCGGGTATTCGGGGAACAGGGTGAAATCCAGCAGCCCGATGTGGATGACAGGCTTTACCTGTTGGTAGTCCTCCCCGGCATTCAGGTTATCAAAGGCACGGCAGAGGTAACTCAGCGACCGCTCCGGCCAATTATGCTCATTGACGACCTGCATCTCCAGGTTTAAGATGGCATTGCCGTTCAGAACCACCTTGACGTCCAGAAGGAAGGTCTTTTCATCGATGGCCGCTCCCAGCTCGATGGGGTTGGTGATTACGGCGGATCGGATCTCCTCAGGCTCCAGGTGGAGCAGCCCCAAAGAATATAGCAAAATTTATGGAAAAAGGAAGACTATGAAAAAATTCTCCCCTTAATCATCTCCCCATACCCATCCATCGCCCCCGTCAGCGCGTCCATCGACAATCTCTCGCAGAGAATCTGCGGCGTGCCCTCCCGCAGTGCGTCCGTAAATTGCCGCTGCAGGAGCAGCAGCGTCTCCCTTAGCGGCTGTTCTCCGATCAATTCCAGCATGGTGACGGCGTCCAGCAGGATGGCCCGAAAAAGCCTGTCCCTTTCTTCCGCCAGCTCCGTGGGAGTCCGCTCCTTGCTGCAAAAATCGAGCAGATCCTGCTGCAGGCGGCAAAGTACCCGGAGGGATTCCTGAAAACAGGACGTCATTTCGACGGGCTGGGGCGGTATTTGAGACAGTGTGGCAATCATGACCGTCTCATGCAGCCGAGAGGACAATTCTTCCTCTGTCAGCAGCAGCGTCTCCGGCTCGGGGTCATGCTGTCTTTTGTTGTTCAGAAAGCGGTATTTTTCCGCCGACATGCCGGTGTAAACGACGGCGTGCCTGCTTTGCGGCGTGACGGTCAGTCCCAGCATACCGCAGGGAACAGTGCGCAGGAAGCGTCCGGTTCCTTCCCTTTCGAGCTGTGTTTCCGTCATGCAGAAGCCTCTGGGCTTCAGATATAGATTAAACCAGTCCGCTGTCTGCAGCATCGGCCCCGCGCAGTATACGCCGTCCTGGCAGGAGAATAAGAACGGCAGCCCCATATCCAGGGCAATCTGTCGGTCTTCCGTATCAAATCCATAATATTCCAGCATATTAGCCACTCCCGCGTAAGAGCAGGAGGAACGAAAGGTCATGTATTTCATCGGATGCTCCTTTTTCGGCAATCTCTCGTATCCATCGTACACCGCATGAAAACAAAATGTCAACGATATCATAAAAATCGCGAGCTGTTAAATAGGCGTTAAATAGGCGTAAACAGGTAAATACAGCCATCAATCAAAAGATTTGCATTGTGAACCCAGCCATTTTCATTTATAATGGACTTTAGATCATAGAATCATCCCTTTGATTCTATGATAGAACTTAGATCATAGAATCATCCCTTTGATTCTATGATAGACCTTGTCTCATAGAATCAGCAGCGCAGAACAGGAGGAGCAGCATGGGCGTAAGCTTATCGGTCTGGGGAGTGCGGGGGTCGCTTCCGGTGGCGGACAGGCAATTTCTGGAGTACGGGGGGAATACCTCCTGCTTCTGTCTGGATTATGGAGAGGGGCTTTTATGCCTTGACGCGGGGAGCGGGTTGATCGGGCGGCTGCCGGAGAGGACGGGACGGGTAGATATTCTGATCGGTCATGCGCATATGGATCATATTCTGGGTCTGTACAGCCTGAGCGGGCTGGAGGGGACGGAGGTTCATCTGTACGGCGGAGCTCAGGAGGGAGTAAGCTTCCGGAAACAGCTGGAGACGGCGATCGGCCGTCCTTACTGGCCTCTGGGGCTGGCGGATATAGAGGATCGGGTAGAGATACACGAGATCGAGGCGGGGGAGGTTTTTTCTCTGGCCGGGAAGGAGCGGGGGCCGAGGATTTCCGCGCTGCGGGGAAACCATCCCGGCGGTTGTCTGCTTTACCGGGCCAAGATCGGGGAGGCGAGCGTGACCTATGCTTTAGACTGTGAGATGAATGAGGAGATGGTGTCCTCTCTGACGGAATTTGCCCGGGGAACCAGCCTGCTGATCTGGGACGCCAGCTTTACCCGGGGGGATAAGCGGCCCGGCTGGGGGCATTCCACCTGGGAGGAAGGACTTGCTCTGGGGAAAGCGGCGGGAGCGGGGCGGATTTTGATGACTCATTATTTCGGAAGCTATACGGACTCATTTCTGCGGGAGCAGCAACGGTTGGCGGAGGCGGAAAGCAGCTCCTGCCTGTTTGCGAGGGAAGGGATGGTAATCGAATTATGATGACGGAAAGGTCGATGAAAAAGATACTGCAGGCGGGGGTGATGCTTTCCTCGGAAAGAGATCTGAATCGGCTGCTGGATACGGTTCTGGCGAGTGTGATGGAGCTGGCGAACTGTGACGCGGGGACTCTATACCTGGCGGACGGCGACGTCCTGCGCTTTAAGATCATGCACACGAATTCTCTGGGAACCCATTCCGGCGGGGACGGCAGGGATCCGGATCTGCCGCCTGTGCCGCTTCGGCGGGAAAATGTCTGCGCCTATTGTTTTCTGGAGGGGCGGACGATCCGGATCGAGGATGTGTATTCCTGCGGGGAGTATGACTTTTCCGGCCCGCTCCGGTATGACGCGATGACGGGATATCACACGCAGTCCATGCTGGTGGTGCCTATGCGCAACCGGGAGGGGGAGAAGCTGGGGGTGATCCAGTTGATCAACGCACTGGATCAGGAGGGCAGGATTCAGGCTTTCCCGGAGGACACGATCCTGGCGCTGGAGTCCGTGACCTCCCAGGCGGCGGTAGCGATTCAGAATGTGCGTTACCTGAAGGAAATTCGGGAATTGTTTCATTCCTTTGTCCGGATGATGTCGGCGGCGATCGACGAGCGTTCTCCCTATAACGCCAGCCATTCCCGGCGGATGGCGCAGTTCGGCGGACGCTTCCTGGACTATCTGAACCGGCAGGCGGCGGAGAGAGGGGAGGAGCTTCCCTTCTCCGAAAAGCGCCGGGAGGAGCTGATTATGAGTATCTGGCTTCATGACATCGGTAAGCTGACGACGCCGCTGGAGATTATGAATAAGCCGGAGCGTCTCTACGAGCCGCAGAAGGCTGAGATTCGTCACCGTATGGAGAGGATTCGGCTGCTGGCCCGGATCGATTGTCTGGAGGGGCGGATTTCCGGGGAGGAGCGGGGGCGCCTGGAGCAGGATACAGAAGAGGCGGAAAGTGAGCTTTTGCGGATAAGTACGGCGGGGTTCCTTCCGGAGGAGCGGCTGGCCTGGCTGGAGGGGCTGCGGAAGCGGGTTTATCGGGACGAGGAGGGGCAGGAGAGACCCTGGCTGACCGGGGAGGAGTACGAGATGCTTTCTATCCGCAAGGGAACCCTGACCGCGCGGGAGCGGGCCGTCATGGAGAGTCATGTACAGGTGACGGACAAGCTGCTGGCGCAGATCAGCTTTTCCGCGGATCTGTCCCATGTCCGGGAGTGGGCGGGGGCCCACCACGAGCTTCTGAACGGAAGCGGTTATCCGGAGCATAAATCCGGGGAAAGGATTCCCAGAGAGGTACGGATTATCACGATACTGGATATCTTTGACGCGCTGGTGGCCGACGACCGACCCTACAAGCCGGGGATGCCGGTGGAGAGGGCGCTGAGGATTCTGGAGGAGATGGCGGAGAAGGAGGGGAAGCTGGATCCTGAGCTGACGCGGCAGTTTATCCTGAGCCGCTGCTGGGAGGGGATTCCCCTGACCGGGGAGCTGCCGGAGGATACGGAAGCGTAATGTCGGTTACGGCAAGGGTTTCCCTGGCAAGCATTTTTTCCGGTTGAAATTGAGTTGTCGCTTAGGCGGCATGGAGGATGGGGTGAAAAATCAGAGAATTCGCAGGTTGCGGAAAGACATGGAGATTAGCGCGAGAGAGCGGAAAAGGAATCTGTACCGGCTGTTTGCGGCGCTGGCAATCGCGGCGCTGCTGACGCTGCTTGCGGGAGCGGGACTGCTGCGAAATCCGGATCTGGCCCTGTCGGATTGGCTTTATCAGTCCCGCCAGGCATCGGACGGGAAAATCGTGTTGGTGGGGATCGACCAGCGGGCGATTCAGGAGCTGGGGCCTTACGACCAGTGGGGCCGGGAGATTATGGCGGAGGCCATAGAATACCTGAATAAAGCGGAGGACTGCAGGCCGGCTGTGATCGGGCTGGATGTGCTTTATACCGGGGAGAGCGATCCGGAGCCGGACAGGCGGCTGGCGGAGGCGGCGGGGGCTTACGGAAACGTGATAGCGGCCTCGGCAGCGGTATTCGAGAACGGCTTTGTGGAAGTGGAGGACAATATTTTCTCCCGGGATCGCTTTGCAGCCCGCAGCCTGGAGGAGCCTTACCGGGCGCTGCGGGAGGCGGCACAGCAGGGGCATATTAACGCTATGCTGGATACGGACGGGATCCTGCGCCATCATATGCTGACCGTTGCCCTGCCGGACGGGTGGGAGATTCCCTCCCTGGCGCTGGCGGCGGCAAACCTGTTTCAGGCTTACCGGGGCGGAGAGCCGGTAGAGCGGCCCCCGGTCAGCAGTCATGGATTCTGGTATCTTCCTTTTTGCGGGGAGCCGGGGGATTTCTGGACCTCGGTTTCTGTGGCGGATCTGCTGAACGGGGAGATTCCGGCGGAGTCCTTCGCCGGGAAGATCGTTTTGATCGGCCCCTACGCGCCGGGGCTGCAGGACAGCTATTTTACCTCGATCGATCATGCCCGGCCTATGTACGGGGTGGAATATCAGGCCAACGCGATCCAGGCTCTCCTCTGGGGTGACTATAAGAGGGAGGTGGGCGACGGGCTTCAGCTGGGCGTCCTGTTTTTCCTGCTGCTTCTGTCCCTGGCGGCCTTCTGGCGAAGGCCGGTAAAGGTTTCCACGGCGGTCTGGCTCTTCCTGTCGGGAGGCTGGGCGGCGCTCTGTAAGCTCCTGTATATCCGGGGCTTTGTCCTGCATGTCCTGTGGGTTCCGGCGGGGGTTACCGTCCTGTACGCCGGATGCCTCGCGGCCAACTATATCCGGGCGGCGCTGGAAAAGCGGAAGATTACCAGAACCTTCCAGCATTATGTCGCGCCGGAGATTGTCCGGGAGCTTCTGAAGGAGGGGAAGTCCCTGGAGCTGGGCGGAAAGCAGGTAGAGATCGCTGTGCTGTTTGTAGATGTGCGGGGCTTTACGACGATGTCCGAAGCCCTGGAGCCGACGCGGGTGGTAGAGATCCTGAACCGGTACCTGACCATGATTTCCGAGTGCATCCTGAACCGCAGGGGAACCCTGGATAAGTTTGTGGGAGACGCGGTTATGGCCTTCTGGGGCGCGCCGCTGCCCCAGGAGGACTATATTATGAACGCGGTACAGGCGGCGATGGATATGGTGCGCGGGTCGGAGGAGCTGTCCCGGGAGCTGACGGAGCAGTACGGCAGAACGGTGGCCTTCGGGGTAGGCGTCCACGCGGGTCCGGCTGTAGTCGGAAATATCGGTTCCAGCCGGCGGATGGACTATACCGCGATCGGCGATACGGTCAACACCGCCGCCCGGCTGGAGGCCAACGCCCCCGGAGGAACGGTTTACATTTCCCGGGCGGTGGCGGACGCGCTGAAAGGCAGGATCCGCGCTGTCTCTCTGGGCGATACGGTAAAGCTCAAGGGAAAGAAGGAAGGCTTTGAGGTTCTGCGGCTGGATGAAATCCTGGAGGGAGCGGTATGAGATATTATATAGCGGATCTGCATTTCTTCCATGACGCTCTTAACGAGAAGATGGATCGCAGGGGATTTGCGGACGGGGAAGCGATGAACGAGTATATGATCGAAAAGTGGAACCGCAAGGTTCGGGAAAAGGACGAGGTCGTTATCATCGGCGATCTGTCCTGGGGAAGCGCAAATCAGACCAACGAGCTGCTGAATCGCCTGAGGGGCCGTCTGTACCTGATTGTGGGAAACCACGACCGGTTTGTGAAGCAGAAGAAGGTGGAGCTGAACCGTTTCGTGTGGATCAGGCCCTATGAGGAGCTGGCGGACAATCGGCGGAAGGTGGTGCTCTGCCATTATCCCATAATGTGCTATAACGGACAGTACCGCCTGGATAAGGAGGGAAACCCTAAAACCTACATGCTTTACGGCCATGTGCACGATACCATGGATCAGAGACTTTTGGAACGCTTTCAGGAAATCGCACGGAATACGATGACCGTGGATGCGCTCGGGGAGGAGCGGCCGATTCCCTGCAATATGATTAATTGCTTCTGCATGTACTCCGATTACGAGCCCTTGACCCTGGACGAATGGATCCTCTGCCAGCGGAACCGACTGGCGGGAACGGTAAATGATCAGAGAGGAGCGAAATTTTGATTGATATGCGCGCCAGAGCGCGCAAGGAGGTTTATAAACATGAAATACAGACCTGACCGATACGGCAACATGATTTCCCAGCTGGGCTACGGCTGCATGAGATTCAGCAGAAAGGGAAATGCAATCGATTACGAGAAGGCGGAGCGGGAGATTCTTCTCGCGATTGAAAAGGGCGTCAATTACTTTGATACCGCTTATATTTATCCGGGCAGCGAGGAGTGCCTCGGGCGGATTCTGGATGAGAACCGGTGTCGTGACAGGGTTTTTATTGCCACCAAGCTTCCGCAGTACATCATGCGATCCGCCGCGGCGATCGATAAAACCTTTCAGGAGGAGCTGTCCCGCCTTCGCACAGATCATATTGACTATTATCTGATGCACATGTTCACGGACTACGCTGAGTGGGAGCATCTTAAGGCGCTGGGCATCGAGGAGTGGATCGAAAAGCGGAAAGCGGAAGGCCGTATCTGCAATATCGGTTTCTCCTATCACGGCGATACGGAAATGTTTCTGAAGATATTGGATGCTTATGACTGGGATTTCTGCCAGATTCAGTACAACTATCTGGATGAGCATACCCAGGCTGGAAGGAGGGGGCTTCAGGCGGCGGCCGGGAAGGGGATTCCGGTCATCATTATGGAACCTCTCCGCGG
>JAMPIG010000028.1 GCA_023662875.1 Roseburia sp.
ACCAATTTTTTCATCACTATTTGTGCCGCCAGCGTCAGCGGCGGAATGGAGATTAGAATGAAAAAAGAAATGATTCACCGATACGTCAACATGCCGGGGCACACGCCCTGCTACGATACCATAACCGCCGCCCTGACCGGGCTGGACGGGGCGGAGCAGGAAAAAACCTATCCCGCCGCCTCTTCCGACCTTCCTCCCGCCGTTCTCCATATCGGCAGCGGCGTTTACCGGGAAAAGCTGGTGATTACCCGCCCCAACCTCACCCTCCAGGGAGAAGGCGAACGCCGGGAGGATGTCGTGCTGGTATACGGCGACGCCGCGGCAGATATAATGCCGGAGGGAGACAAGCGCGGCACCTTCCGCACCGCCTCCGTCCGAGTCGATACCCATGACTTTACAGCGAGGCATCTGACCTTTCAAAACGACGCAGGCTACGGCCACACCGTAGGACAGGCCCTTGCCCTCTATGTGGACGGCGATCGGAATTACTTCGAAGACTGCTGCCTGCTTGGCAGTCAGGATACTCTCTTTACCGCGCCCCTGCCCTTAAAGGAGGCGCAGCCCGGCGGCTTTAAAGGCCCCGGAGAATTTAAGCCCAGGATTCTGGGACGGCACTGCTATAAAAACTGCTATATTCAGGGGGATGTGGACTTCATTTTTGGCGGTGCGATCGCCTGGTTTGAAGACTGTACAATCTTTTCCGGCTTTCCGCGGGATCGGAAAACGGAAGAGACTCCCAACCCAAACGCGGTTTACGGCTATATTACCGCCGCCTCCACGCCGAAGGAGGAACCCTTTGGCTATGTGTTTTATCATTGCAGCCTGGAAAGCGACTGCCCGCCTCACACCGTGATGCTGGGACGCCCCTGGCGGGAATGGGCAAAGACCGTCTTCTTAAACTGCCGGCTGGGGGAGCATATCCACCCTGCGGGCTGGAACGACTGGAACAAGCCCCATGGCCATTTCTACTACGGCGAGTACGGCTCCTACGGCCCCGGGGCAAGCCCCGATACCCGGGCGGATTTTTCCTGCCAGCTGACAGTCAGCGAGGCCGCGGAATATACGCCGGAAAATGTACTGAAGGGCTGGAAGCCGGGGGAGTAGGCGGGAAAATCAAAGATGGTGCAAAAAATCCCCGCTTTAAAGCGGGGATTTTTCAGACCCTGGTCACCATTGGATTGATGGCAGCCATATGATCACCGTTCATCTCTACCAAATCGAATCCGTCCGCCTCCAATTCTTTCAGCACGGTTTCGAACAACTCCAAGCATTTGGTTAATCAATGATCAGCTACCCTCCTTCGTCTATGTCTACATACACCGGATTGATAAGCTGTCCTTTTTTGATTATCTATTTCGACTACAGACGAATTTTCAATCATTTCGATTGGATACATCTTATCAAGAGCGGAAATCATCTGAACGTCATCCTCGTTAAAATCGCTTTCATCCAGATCCACCTGATATTCTCCGCGCAGGATTCTTTCCTCCTTGGATTTCCATAAATTCATCGAATGCGTCAATTCTGACAGTTCGCTCTCAGACAAAATCCCCTGGACGCCTGTTTTCCTTCCGCCTTTATCACTTGCTCATTCTTGCTTTTGATATTTCCATAGCCTCTGTAACCGTTTCAGAGGTAAAAAGCGTGTCAAGCTGCACCCACACCCGATTCGACCTCACGATCTTTTTTCCTGTGCGAACCGTTCCGGGCGGTGTGATTGCCGATCCCAGTTCATAGACAAAATGCGTTGTGGAAAGTTCAGCATCCGGTATCTCCGGTACAAACAGATGCAGATTATCCGTAACAGTATAGCTTTCAATATGATGGATTGACTGCAACATGCCGTTATATCGAAAGGCAATATAGGTCAGCGGTTCTTTGGGCCACCCACCTTTCCCACCGCCGACAGGGCAGCAATACCTGTGATACTTTCTGACAATATCAACATATGTGATATCCGCAGCTTTCTTTTCCCCCTTGGACGTTATGATCTCTGCCTTGTTCAATCCAAGCGACACGACATATACCCAATTCGTGTCTTTCTTCTGTGTCGTCATAATTCTCTTTATGTACCTTTCCAGCTCATTAAGGATATAATTCTGCTTACCCGCCGTTTTCGCCCGTAATTTTCCCGAAATATTACATATCTCCATCCACGGGAGATGTAAAACCATGATCCCCGGTATTACAGGCCGCCTCTTTTTCGCATATTCCTCCGTACACTCCGACATAGATACGATCGCCTTTATTTTAGCCGGACTGTTCCTGAAATCAGTCCTTTTCGAATACAGCTTTAATTGCGCTTCCCCAGGAAGATTCCAGCCACGTTTCGCCTCAATAATGATATAAAACTTCCGGTTATCCGTTATCTCTAAATCAGTAACTCCCTTATTCTTCTCAAATTCCTGATACCGGATCACAACATCCTCTGCGTTCACGCTTACATGAATCAGATAATCAACGACCGATTCCAATAAACACGGACTTTTTACGAATGCCCACGCTATGCTTTTCGTTATATCATTCTCCCTGTCACCGATCAGGTCAAAGACTGTCTCAATGTTCTCACTGTATGCGAAAAGCTCTGCCATGATAGCTCCTGTCCCGACTTCCATTTTCTGTCAAGTGGTTACATTTTTTTCCTCTCTATGCACATCCATGAGCATAAGCACCGCTTGAACCAGCCGGAACTATCACCCGCCATTCGCATATTTTCGACATGCTTCTTCTGCATTATGGTTATGCTCCTACTATATCATCAACACATTTGTATAACTTATAGCACTCATTATCACTCTCTTGTACAAATGTACTCATATCAACCTCAAAAGCCTCATAGCTATTTCTTTCATGATATAAATGATATCCTTGTTTTGTAGAATATAAAGTAACAAACACTATACCAACTTCTTTTCTCGCAATCTCTCAACAAATAATCACCTATATATATTTTTTACCTTTTACTTCCGCGATTTTTGTACCTTGACATTTGATATCCACCGCTAAATAATTGATATTAACAGTTCCTCCCATAGGTTTGCAGATTATACTCCCATTTATCTCTTCTATTTGATCTACCCTTCCCACTTCTATATTATAATAACCAATAATTGCATCCTTTTTATCAGACAGCAAAACGTAAGTAATGCCCTGGTTTTCATCCAGAGCACTACCATTTTTCAAAAAATTATCGATAACTATATTTCCGCATGTAAACTTATCTTTCAGGTGCTTATATTCTGACGTGTATTTTACTATATCCATCCTGCTCCTATTTCTCTGTCACGGTACATTTTATATTTTCTGTTTTAGCATCAATCTCGAAGGAAAAATTGTGCGAATCCATAAACTCAACCATTTTTCTGTTATCTTCTGTTGCCGGTGTCCTTCCCAGTTTTTTTCTTGTTACGAAAGGCATCATCGGCTTTACTGCACATGCATTCATTTCAATTTCTCCTTTCCCTTCCTTATTTTTACTCATATCATACCACCCCGGTCACAAAAGTACAATAACCGAGCATACAACATCTTCTATATCAACTGTATATAGTAAAAGTCTATCATATGCCAAGTTAAAAATCAACAGCTTTTACATATTATGATTCATTTTATTGCAATTATGCTAAAATAGGACTTATTCCGCTTCCTTCTGCTCTTCTTCCGTCTCCGCCGCGTTCTCGGCGCTCATATTTCCGCCGACCTCGCTCTCCAGATCCTCGATTTCCTTCTCCATGGACTGGATCTTCGTATCCTGAGCGATGGCGCGCAGAATCCGATTCAGATCCTCCGGGGAAAACATCCCCGCCGCCTTGGAAAGATCTCCGATGTTGCTCCTGTTTACCTTCAGGTGCCCCCCGCCGGTCAACGCCACAGTAATCACTTCCTTCGGATCCGTCATATCTCCCAAGCAAATACTGTTGGTTTTTTCATCGCAGACAAAGACCACTCCGTTATATTCGATAATTCCGTCCTTCGCCAGATACGCGTAGGGAACCTTCCCCTGCTGCCGCATATTTTTCAGAGGATTCTCCTTGCCCGTCGCCGCGGCCTCAAAAATTTTTGCCGCCTCAGAACGCCCTCCGGTCTCCTTCTCCTCCTCTGATTCCGCCGCGCTCTGCAGGTTCTTCATCCCTGTCTTTCCTTCGGCTGTCTCCTGCTTCGCCGCGGCTTCCCTGGCCTTTTCCGCCGCCGCAAGGGAAGCGATCCACATCCCTGCCGCGCTCTCTTCTCTCTTTTGTCCCGATACCCTCTGCTCATTCCTTCCGGCCAGACTACCGTTTACCCCAATCTGCATCTCTATCCCTCATCTGCGCGCTGCAGCGCGCCCTTTCTACTTTTTATTCTCCAAAAGTCTCGCAGCCGCTTGTTTTTCTTCGCATTCATTATATCGGAAAAAGCGTCCATCTTCCTTAGCCGAGGAGATTATACCGGCTGAGATAGGAATTCATGATATCTCCCCGGGCGTTGTAGGCCGTACTCAGATTCTGAACATTTGTCTTCGCATTGTCCGATACCCGGGACGCTACATAAGAAGCCCTCTTGACAAAGTCTCCTTCCGTCCCCAGAAGCCGCTTTACCTGCTCCGGATCCGCCCCCTTCAGCTTTTCCTGGTTTAATGTCAACTTGCCCGACGAGTTATAGGCAATGCCCAGCTCCTCCAACTCTTTCCGCTGATCAGAGTAGGTCTGCTTCATCATCTGCTGATAATAACGGTTTAAAACTCCGCTGGCGCTATCCAGCGTATCTAACGTACTGTTATAGGCGTCCAAAAAGCTCTGTACCTCCCTGACACAGTCCTCGCCGCCATCCGCCTTGCGCCCCAGCTGCTCCGCTGCAGAAACCAGCTGATCCGCCTTGCTTCCCATGCTCTCATAGCCAATCCTCTGCGTCCGTTTCAGAGCGGTATTGCCCCGGGCAGCCCCCAAAGACTCCAGTCGCTCCATGCCCCCTGTCCGGTTCTGCTGCGTGCCACTCCTCCAGGCCATTCCCTTTCTGGCGGCCTCGCTGTTCCGTCGGTTTATCATTCCCATGGTTACTCTCATATTCGCGTTCTCCTTCCTTCGGATCCTGAAACTTCTTGTTTTTCTACCGTTTCCGCTCTCCTTCTCTTCGGCTCTGTCTTTCCTCTTCAGCCCTGCTCTTCCTCTTCAGCCCTGCTCTTCCTCTTCGGCCCTGCTCTTCCTCTTCAGCCCTGCTCTTCCTCTCCAGCCCTGCTCTTCCTCTCCAGCCCTGCTCTTCCTCTTCGGCCCTGCTCTTCCTCTTCGGCCCTATCTCTAACCCGATATGTGCGGCTTCTCACACCGGCCCTCTCAGGAAAATTCTCCGACGCCCTGACGCCCGGCTGCCCGCTCCTGAATCCTCTCCGTTCTGTTTCGGATCAGCCGCTCTGTCAAGCCTTCCCTCCTGCCAGCCTGCGACATAAGACGCTCTGCGTGTTCGCTCGCCCAGCCTGCGCTTTCTTCCGTCAAACCGGAGCTTCGACTCTGCGCTGCCTGTCCCCGGCTCTCCCGCAGACTCTTTCTGTTCCCATAGTCCGCCGACGCTGTTCTCTTTGCCGCCGCACTCAAACCATAGCATTCCTCCGCCGAACCGCCGATAACGCGGCATCCAAACCAGGACGAGCCGGCGGCCTTCTGCGTCTGGAGATCCTTCCGCAGCATCTCCAGCACCTGCTTTTCATAATCCGGCTCCCGCTGCATCCTGTCGAGCGCCTCCTCCTTCAGCACCAGCAGCCCCCTGCCCCTTTGTCCGGCGTCCACGCTGTCCGACAGGGAAGAAATCCGCCCGCAAATATCCTTTTGATACTCCTCCCGGGTCATTTCCGAAGGCTTCTTACCGTTCTCTTCCATTGTCCCGGCCGCTACCGTCGGCGGAAAACCCATCATCACATCCCGCCCCTGCTGTAAGCTCTGCCGCTCGCCCAGCGCCTTTTGCAGCGCCTGCGCAAAATTCTGATACGGAACGCTTAAGCCGCTCAGGCCAAGGCCTCCTTTCCAAACATTTCCCATCGTCAGACTTCCCAGAACGCTCCCATAACCCGTACTCAGTCCCGTCAACCCGTCTCCGTAGCCCAGGCGTAAGCCTGTCAAATCATTCCCATATCCCAGACCCATCAGACTGCCCCCGTAGCCAAGGCTCAGACCCGTCAAATTATTTCCATAACCCAGCCCCAGGCTGCCTCCATACATGCCGCTCAAATAACCGTTTCCGATTCGTAAATCCATATTATTTCTCCCGCTTTCCGTCATACTGCCAATGTCAGTCCCCAATATCATGAATCTTCGATTCATGATCGCCATTCGCCGCTCACCGAATGCGCATTCTATCATAGAAACTGCTCTGCATTTTCTATGATCTAAATTCTATAATAGAAATCACTTCGTAATTTCTATTATCCAATTTCTATAATAAAATCGAAAAGCAGATTTTATTATCCAAGTTCTATAATAAAAATCGGCCTCTCTTCCGCGGAACCTTCGCAATATGTCATCAATTCCCTCCCTGCCGTCACGAATTCCGCCCGGCTGCACTTTTTCGGCCCGCGCCGATTGACGGCTTCTCCCCGCCTCTTTCCCGCAGGAATGCCTTTTTCCGTAGAATATGGTTTCCCGCAGGCTTCCGACGCCTTCGGAAGACCGCTGCAGTCAAAAAATGCCTTGCCCTTTTTTTCTCGCCGAAGTATACTGAAATTATCCGAAAACAATAGAATTTACGCTCCGCAGGAATTCTATTGCCGTGAACAATTAAGAAAACAGGAGGAACCAGACCATGAGCAATGTAATCGAAGCCATTAAAACCCGCAGTTCCACAAGAGGCTACACCGCAGAATCCCTGACCGAATCGGAGCTTGACACTCTGCTCCACGCGGGACTCCAGGCACCCACCGCCGCCAACAGACAGGAGATCCATTTTACCGTGCTGAAGGGCGGGGATCCCGTTTTACAGGAGCTGGAGGAGGAGAAAAACCGACTGCGGAATATTACGGAAGCGCCGCACAATTTTTATTACGAAGCTCCCGTCGTCGTGATTCTCAGCGCGGACGCCGACTTTAAATGGGGAACCCTGGACGCCGGAATCGCCGTGGAAAATATGGCGTTAGCAGCGGAGGAGCTGGGGCTGGGCAGCCTGATCATCGGTTGTATCCTGGATGCAATCAACGGCGAAAAGAAGGAGCATTTTGCCGAGGCCCTGAAGCTTCCTCCCTGCCATGAGTACAAAATCGCCGTCGCCTTCGGCCATAAAGCGGTGACGAAGGAACCCCACACCTACGACGCCGAAAAACAGGTTACTTATTTGTAAGGAAACTCCCTGTAAGAAAAAAGATCTCCAAATTTCCCGCAAGAAAAAACTCCCGGCGTCAGAAGAGGGGGACGTCCCTTTCTTCTGACGCCGGAAGTCATCCGGCAACCTGACGTTTCCCGGCTCACTTGCTGCCCGCCGGTTCCTTCCGCTTCACCCGTCCGCCTGCCCTTCTCCCTGTCGATACCTGCGATAGCTTCTGTCAAATTCCGTATATTTTTCTCTCGCCATAAAAACGGCCTCCCCGTTTTCCAGCAGAACCCGGCCCGGCTCATATCCGGCCACCCTCGCCAGGTTGACCAGATATCCCCTGTGGCACCTGCAGAAATCCTTTCCCAGCTGCTCCTCCATCCCGGCCATCGTCCCATATATCGTGATGCAATCCCGCACAGTATGGATATCTACCTTCCTGCCCTGGCTCTCCACATACAGGATCTCCCCCTTAGCCACCGTAAAAGTTCTGCTCTTCGTCCGGAGGAAAAGCTGTTCCTGCCTTTCCTGCGCGCGTCTTTCCGCCTCCCCGCAGGCCCTCTCCAATACCTGCCGGAATCTCTCCTCCGACACCGGCTTCAGCAGATACTGAAAAGCGGAAACATCAAAGGCCTCAAAGGCATACTCCTTCGACGCAGTGATAAAAATCAGGATCACCGCCTCGTCCTTCATCCTCAGCGCCCGGGCGATCTCGATGCCGCTGCCACTCTCCGGGCGGATATCCATCAAAACAATCTGAAAACGCTGCCGGGCTTCCAGCAGCTGCCTGCCGGAGGCAAAAGAAAACACCTCCGCATCCGCCCTCTGCCCCCGAATCAGGCCCTCCCATTTTTCACGCGTCGCCCTCTCGCTGTCACAAACCGCAATCTTCATGGTCTTCTCCCAAAAAAACCGAATGCGCCGCGACTGTCTCGTCGCAACACATTCGGTCATCCATGCCCAACTGGTTTTCCATAATAAAGAATACGCTCTTCGATTCTATGATCTTAATTCCATCATAAAATATTTCGGCCGTTTCCCGAAAAAACTTTGCCTCCTGTCACGAAATCCCCCGTAAATGTCACAAACCGCTTTTCCGGGCTCCCCGCCCCTGACAAGATCAGCTCCTGCAAATGATCAACCGACTATTTTGAGCCGTTTTACCGCTCAGGCCACATTTGCATCTTATTGCGATTTATGATATACTAACCGCAAAGGAAAAACAAGCGGCTGCGAAGCAGACATTTGTTTTTCCTGCGGTTAGTAACGAGCAAACGTCCTGCGAAGCAGGACAAAGAGCGCGAAGCGCGGGTTTGCGAGTGTAACTGTCCGCAAAGGAAAAACAAGCGGCTGCGAAGCAGACATTTGTTTTTCCTGCGGTTAGTAACGAGCAAACGTCCTGCGAAGCAGGACAAAGAGCGCGAAGCGCGGGTTTGCGAGTGTAACTGTCCGCAAAGGAAAAACAAGCGGCTGCGAAGCCGGCATCAGAAAAACGAAGGAGGATGACAGTCATGGTTACGCTTCACGATATTGCCCGCAGCGCCGGCGTCTCGATCGGCACCGTCTCGAACGTCCTGAACCATACCGGCCGGGTCGGCGAAGCTACCAGGGAGCGAGTGCTCCAGACCGTATCCGCCCTAAACTATGTGCCGAACAAGATGGCGAAGAGCCTGAAAACCAGCCAGACGAATACCTTCGGCGTAATCGCGGAGGACATCACCGCCTTTGACACTCCCACAATCGTAGACGGTATCAACGCCTTCTGCGAAGCCCACGGTTATTCCATCTCCCTTTACAATCTCCGCATCGACAACAAGGTACACGATCATTTTTACCTGCTGGAGCAATACAATGATATTCTGACCAAGAACATTCTCGCCCTGTCCTCCGCCTGCGTAGACGGGCTGATTTATATCGGAATCTATAAGCGTAACATCGAGCTGCTGCCTCTGATTCAGGAGCTGCAGCTGCCTGTGGTCTATGTATACTGTTATAATTCCAGGGAGGTTCCCTATGTGACCTACAACGATTATCAGGGGGCGCTGGCGGCAACCCGGTATCTGTTGGAAAAGGGGCATCAAAAAACAGGCATGATCTGCGGCCCCGCCAACACGATGATTACCGATAACCAGCTGGCCGGATACCGATCCGCCCTGGAGGAAAAGGAGCTGCCCTTTGACAGCTCCCTCGTCCGTTACGGCAATCTGGAGGTGGAGAGCGGCGCTTACCACGCAAAAAAGCTCATGTCCCTGCCGGAGCCTCCTACCGCTATCTTTACCGCCAATGATGTTATGGCCTACGGCGTCTATCAGTACGCCGCCCAGGCCGGACTGCGGATCCCGGAGGATCTCTCCGTCGTCGGCTTCGGCAACCTGACCTTTTCCAGCTATACGATACCGCCCCTGACCTCCGTCTCCCTGCCCCTGCATGAGATCGGCTATACCGCAGCCCAGGCTCTTTACTCCCAGGAGGAAAAATCCCGGAACACCCAGTATATTCTGGACTGCAGCCTTTACGAGAGAGCCTCCGTCAGGGCTCTGTAACATGGCCTAATCCATGCGGATCAACTTCTCCAGCACCTCCGCCACGCCGTCCTGCCGGTTGCTGCGCGTGACATAATCCGCCGTTTGCTTTACTTCCTCCGCCCCGTTTTCGGTCGCTACCGCCAGACCCGCGGCGCTTAGGAGGGACATATCGTTCGTCCCGTCCCCAAAGCCCACGATATTCTCCCTTGGAATCCCCAGGGTTTTCGCCATAAACCGGATAGCGCTGCCCTTGTCCGCCCGACAGTCGTTGACCTCGATGTTCTTCTCCAGAGAGTAGGAGATCGCTAAGAACGGGTATTGCTTCAGCATCTCGATTCCCCGATTCCGCTCCTCCACCGTCCGGAAAAAGATATTGAATTTCTCTACCTCCTTGCGCCCGTCCTCCAGAAATTCCCTGGCATCGTCGATGGGGACAAGATGGGGATCGTACCAGCCCTTCCGGGCCAGATCCGGCTCCAGTTCATCGATGTGCTCCAGATAATATTTTTCCGAAAATATATGATCGTCCAGATTGATTTCAAAGCGATGGGGAAGCTCGATCCCGTTGATGATATCCAAGGTTCTCAGCGCGTTTTCATGGCTGATCATCGTCCGCATAATCTTCCTGTTCTCCCGCAGATCGATGGCCACCGCCCCGTTGGACGTGATGATAAAACGGATTCCCTTCGTATCCAGAACCGCCTCCGGGAGCTGGCAGACGCTCCGCCCCGTCGCCACGACCACAAAAATCCCCATCACATCCGCAAGCTCCAGAATCTTCCTCGTCCGCTCGGTCAGCCGCGACTCATTGTACAATAGCGTACCGTCCAGATCCGTCACGATCATCTTAATCTCATGGTTGTAAACCAGTTTTTCCATACTCTTCCTCCCCGTCCCCCCTCAGGACTTGATCGCGCCCGCGATACCGGACACAAAGTATTTCTGGCAGAATACATACAGCACGACAATCGGCGCGATCGACAGGATCGCCGCGGCGCACTGCCCGGCATAGTCCACCATATCGCCGCGGGAAAAGACCATCATCCCTACCGGAAGCGTCCTCAGGCTGGTATTGGAAAAGGTAAATACCAGCGGCAGCATGAAATTATTCCAGGCTCCCATAAAGGTCATGACAACGGTCGTCGCCGTAACCGGCCCCGTCAGCGGCAGCATCACGGACAGAAACACCTGCAGGAAGCCCGCGCCGTCGATCTGCGCCGCCTCCATCAGCTCCCGGGGCGTCTGCTCAAAGAATCCCTTGTACAGGAAAATCGAGGCGACCTGTCCCCCTCCGGCTAATGCCAGAATCAACCCCGTCCGCGTATTCAGCAGACCCAACGAGTTGCTGAGGGATACGGTCGGGATCAGCGTCGTACCGGTCGGCACGAAAAAGGTCACCAAAAGCACCGTCATAATCAGCTTTTTACCGCGGAAATCATACATCGCCAGCACATACCCAGCCAGAGCGCAGCGGATCACTACGATCAGAACCGTGGCGGAGGTCGTGATAACCGAGTTCAGGAAATAAGTATCAAAGTGCGCGTCCTTCCAGGCCCGCCCATAGGCGGCAAAATTCAGCGCGTCCGGAATCAGGTTCAGCCCCTTGTTCAGGATTTCCAGATTCGTCTTAAAGGAACCGGAAATCATCCAGATAAAGGGATAGACCCAGACAATTCCCAGCGCCAGCAGCAGAAGAAAGATAATCCAGTCCCCGGGTCTTACGCGTCTTCGGTTCATCGGTTTTTTCCCTTCCATATCCTACTTCCCCACTTTCTCAAAAACAGCCTTCACACCGCGCTGCACGATTACGATCACCATAAAGAACAGCCCGAACACCGTCGCTGCGGCGGAAGCATAGCCCATGCGCGGCGACGTCGCCTGGAACGCGTGCCGGTAAATAAAGACCTCCACCGTCTCCGTCGTATAATAAGGCCCTCCGTTGGTCAACGTCAGCATCAGGTTAAACACGCGGATCGCGTCGCTGACCGTCAGGACGAGGATAATCGCCGCAAAGGGCATCAACAACGGAACCATAATGCTCTTAAACATCTGCCAGGCGCTGGCCCCGTCGATCTTCGCCGCCTCATACAGCTCCTCCGGGATACTCTGCAGGGAGGCAATCCAGTAAATCAGCGAGTTTCCAAGCCATTTCCACACCCAGATTACCCCGGCCGTGTTCAGCGCGGTAGAGGCGTTTCCCAACAGGGACAGGGTTGCCCATTCCGTCATCCCAAGCTGCTTCATCACCGCGTTGATCGGCCCCATGGTGGGATCCAGAATCATAATAAAGACCACGCCAATCACCGCGGAGGTCGTCAGCACCGGCAGGAAAAACATGGTTCGGAAGAAGGTCTTGCCCTTGCAGCGCTTCCAATTCAGCAAGAGGGCCAGCCCCAGCGACAACAGGAAACGCGCCGGCACCACCGCCAGCAGGAATTTTCCCGTCACATACAGGCTGTTCAGAAACTGCTTATCCTTGAACAGCGCCACATAGTTTGCCAGCCCGATAAACTGTATATTTCTGCCGGTAAAGCTCCTCATATTCGTCAGAGAATACCAGACCGTAGCCCCGATCGGATACAGGGTATACATCGTAAACAGAATCAATGTCGGCGCCAAAAACAGATAAATCCATCCGTAGGGCGTCCTGCTGCGTTGAAGCGAGCGCTGTCTCCTCATCCTTCCATCCCACTTTCTTTTCTGTCTGCGGCGAATCCCGCCGCAGGGAGTCTTCTTTTACAATGCGGAAGGCCCTGAAGCCTTCCGCAGCCTTTTCTTTTCTATTGATTTTTCATACTTTTGTCATGCCGCCTGCGGCGACACAAACTCTTTGCACACTTATTTCAGCTCTGCGTACTTATCCGAAGTATAGCTCTCTCCCAGTACAAAGTTCGGGAAAATCCAGTCGTCCCGGGATACCTCTACGCCCCTGTCCTGACATGCCTTAATCGCACGGTCCAGCTCTTCGTTCATCAGCTGGTTGTACTCGTCCAGGGCCGCTTTCCAGTCGCTGACCGTTCCCGTTACATACCCCACATAGATATCGCCGATGTTCGGCTTGATCTCAATCAGCTCCGTATACACCTCGGCCACGTTGGGATTGCGCACCTGGGGCTCCGGATAATAGCTCACCTGGGACGCCATGATATTACAGCCCTCCACGTATACCGGCGCTACGTCCGCCTTCTCGATCGCCGCCGTATTCAACGGAGGCTGATCCATTGCGCTGGCCAGCGCAATCGCATAATCATCGTCCAACAGCTTTAACATAAGCTCCGTAGCCGCCTCTGTATCCTCGCAGTCCCCTGTCACATAAAAGGTTCCGGTCTGAGGAGCCGTACCGTAAACTCCCCTGACATTGGGGTCTACGACAGGCATGGCGCTGACGCCCAGCTTATCCAGGGATTCCGCGCCGAACGCGCTGTTGATGGAGCCGGGATACCAGCATCCGTCGATGGCGTAAGCCGCCTCGTTGTTCACCCAGCGCTCACGCACGGTACGAGTCTTCAGCGTGGTCGAAGCGGGATGTACGGAACCGTCCTCATAGATATCCACAAAGAACTGGAATACTTCCTTCAGCAGATCGGAATCATAGACATACTGACCCGTCGTATAATCGAAATCCACCGTTCCCCCGGACAGAGCCGTGATATACCGGATCAGATTGTGCATACGACCCGTGTCGGTCAACGGCAGCGCGATACCGTACTGGTTTGCGTCTACGTTCGTCAGATCCTTCAGCTGCTGCCGGAAATCCGCCAGAGACTCGGGCACCTGATCCACCATCTCCGTATTGTACCAGAGCAGAGCCTGATGGTTGATATTAAAGGTCGGGAAGGAATACACCTTTCCGTCAAACATCGTATAGCCTTCTACCAGCGTGTTCTGCACATACTCCGGCAGTTCCTCCTTCTTGACGGTCAGAGCGCTGAAGCTTCCCTCCTGGTACTTCGCCACGGCGTTATTCTGATCCCACGCGTAGGACAGGATATCGGGAGCCTGATGGCTGGTCAGCGCCAGATCAAAAGCCTCCTTAAAGGAAGCAGCGTCAAAGTTCTCATAATTCACATGAATCCCCGTCTCCTCCTCATAAGCGTCGTAGAGCGCCTGGTGGGTTTCCTCCAGGTTTGCAAAGTGATCCCACCAATCCAGCGAGTCCGTCTTCGCCTTGCCGCACCCGGTACTGAGACAGAGCGCCCCTGCCAGGGTCAGCAAAAGCCATTTTTTCTTCTTCATAAAAACTTTCCTCCTTCGGTTTTGTTTATTAAATCGGAAGGCCCCATGCCTTCAAATTTTCTTTTGTTTGTTTGATTAAACGTTTTACCTACAAGTATCTTATCCTTTTTTGTAGAATTTGTCAATCCTGTTTTAAAATTATTTGTTTTTTTATGTTCTATTTTGAAATTATTTGGATTTTTACTGACAATTCTATAGACAAGACGCCCGGCGTGAAATTCGCCAGATGTGTAAAAAGTGATTCCCTCTTATCCGAATATCGCCATCGCCAGGGTCGCCGCCGTCATCAGGCATAACCCGGCAAATGCTTTCCTGGTCAGCTTCTCATGGAATACGAGAAAGGAAAATAATACGGTAACAAGGATACTCAACTTATCCATCGGCACCACTACGCTGACAACGCCGTTTTGAATCGCATAGTAGTAACAGAGCCAGGAGGCGCCGGTCGCCAGTCCGGACAGAGAGATATAAACCAACTCCTTCCGGTCAATCCCCCGAACCTGCCTCTGCTTGCCCTTCAGGAAAACGACCACCCAGGCCATTAAAAGCACCACGCCGGTACGCAGCGCTGTGCCAAGGTTCGATTCCACACCCGCGATCCCCACCTTCGCCAAAATAGATGTCAGCGCCGCAAACACGGCGGATAGGACAGCGTAGAGCATCCATTTCCCTCCGGCCTCTTTTTTCTCAGTCTGTTTCCTTTCCACCATCAGAAAAATACCGACGGCGAGCGCCGCCGTACAGCACAGCTTGATCAGAAGGCGCTCCGTCTCCCCAAAACAGATAATAGCGAGAAGCACGGTCAGTACGGTACTTGATTTATCGATCGGGACTACCTTATTTACGTCTCCCATCGAAAGCGCCTTAAAATAGCAAATCCAGGACGCGCCGGTCGCCAGTCCCGACAAAATCAAAAAGAGCAGCGATTTCGGCTCTATCTCCCCGATCCGCCCGTACGAGCCCGCAAGAAATACCATAATCCAGGAAAACGCCAGAACAACGATCGTCCGGACTGCCGTCGCGATATCGGAGTCCGTCTTTTTGATACCACACTTTGCCAGAATAGAAGTTACCCCCGCAAAAAACGCGGAGAGCGCCGCCATCATCAACCACATGTCCTCATATCTCCTTCCGTTCCCCTATGGATACCACGATCAGTCTATCCGGCCGTTTCATGCCTTGAATATGGACTTATTCTACCATGAGCACAGCATCGCTCATGGTACTGATGGCCATCCGGCCGTTTCATGCCTTGAATATGGACTTATTCTACCATGTTTTTGTGCGCTTACCAACTGTTTCCTGACATCAAACAGATATTTGCTGCAAGCGATACAAAACACGATACAAAACACGTTCAAGAATAATATATTTTGATTGATTTTCACAGGCTCTTACCGTATAATAGAAAATACAATTTGCCACAACTCATATTCCGCTCTGACTCTATCCTTCTGCGAGCATGATCGCACTTCAGGTATCGAAAATGCAGTTATAACATTCAGGGGTAAACAAAAAAATGGACGCGGAAACAGAAACCGACAGTTAAGCTCGTACAAAATACAAATGCATCGCGTTCGCAATGATAGCGGGAAAGGAATAGAATATGGCCGCCGAAGGCAATACAACGATCGATAATCAAGGGGAAATCATTATTTATCAAACGGATAAAGGCACTACCAAGATCGATGTGCGTATGGCAGATGAAACGGTATGGCTTACGCAGCAGCAAATGGCAGAATTATTTCAATCATCCAGAACAAACATCGTAGAACATATCAGGCATATCTATGAAGAGGGCGAACTGGATGAGAATTCAACCTGTCGGAATTTCCGACAGGTTCGTATAGAAGGCAGCCGACAGGTTCAAAGAGAAATTCCTCATTACAATCTTGATATGATTATTTCCCTCGGCTATCGCGTGAAATCCATCATTGCAACCAACTTCCGCCGTTGGGCAACAGAACGTTTAAAAGAATACATAATTAAAGGCTTTACAATGGATGACGAACGTTTGAAGAACCTTGGCGGCGGCAGTTACTGGAAAGAGCTTTTAGAGCGGATTCGTGATATTCGCTCCTCTGAAAAAGTGATGTATAGGCAAGTACTTGATCTTTATGCCACAAGCGTGGATTATAACCCGAAGAGCTCTGAGTCCATCGCATTTTTCAAGATGGTTCAGAATAAACTCCATTATGCGGCGCATGGTCATACAGCGGCAGAAGTTATTTATGAACGTGCAGATGCAGCAAAACCTTTTATGGGACTGACCACGTTTTCAGGGGACTTTCCTACGGCAAAGGACATTGGCATTGCCAAAAACTACCTCAGTGAGGAAGAACTGAAAATCCTTAATAATCTTGTGTCCGGGTACTTTGACTTTGCGGAGATACAGGCAATGCGGCATCATCCCATGTATATGAGCGACTACATAGAACATTTGGATAATGTGCTTCGGAGCACGGGTGCAAAGTTACTGGAAGACGCAGGAACGGTCAGCCATAAAAAGGCTTTGGAAAAAGCCCATGAAGAATACCAAAAATTCCAAGCGCAAAATCTGTCTCCGGTAGAGGAAGCTTATCTCAAAACAATAAAAGAAACGGAAAAAATTGCAAAGGAAAAAGCAAATGGCTGATGTTATTGTGACTAAATCAAAAACTGACAAACCGGAAGACAAGGAAAGGCAGCTATGGGAACGGGAATCATGCTATGCGGCTTAAACGGCACAGGGAAAAGTACCCTGGGAAAGGCTCTGGCGCAGGAGCTTCATTATCACTTTATCGATAACGAGGATCTGTACTTCCCCAAGACAAGCCCCGATTACCTCTATGCCTCTCCCCGCACGCGCCGTGAGGTCGAGGAGCTCCTTTTCCGGGAGATCAAGGCCCACGAAAATTTCCTCTTTGCCTCCGTAAAAGGCGACTACGGAAAGGCTGTTTACCCGTATTTTCAGTACGCTATTCTCCTTACGGTTCCGCGAGAAATCCGGCTTCAACGGATCAGAAACCGCTCCTTTGAGAAATTCGGCGACAGGATGCTGCCCGGCGGAGATCTCTATGAGCGGGAAGAACGCTTTTTTCAGTTTGCCGCCGCCAGAGATGAAAATACGGTAGAAGAATGGCTGCGGGAGCTGAGCTGTCCGATTCTGCGGGCGGACGGTACAAGGCCGGTTCGGGAGAATGTCGCCCTGCTGCTAAAGCGCCTTCCGCTCTGATCAGTTGACCGGCAAGGTTCCCTCTTACTCCCCCTCCTCATCCTCTAACTCAATCATTCCCTTTTTCAGCGCTCCGTCCCGGTATTTCGACACGATAATATACTTCCCCTGCATGGAATCGATGCCGTCGAAAACCGGCTCGATTCTCTGCTCTCCCCTCAGCCCTGCCATACCGTATTTTCGGACTGTCATGTCGGAATCCGTATATACATACCCGGGAATCATATCGTACTCCCTGTTATACCAGGGTTCGCTGATAAAAAAAGAAGAATCCCGGAATACATCCTTTCCCTCCTCGTCGATGATGCCGCACAGCGTCTTTGTGACAAAGGCCGCCCCGTCATGAAACTCGCCGACCAAAAACGGCTGTCCCCCCGCCGCATCATAGGGATAGAAGTCAATCACCGTCCGCCCTTCCCGATCAATGTAGGCCCACGCGTCGAAGCCCTCCAGAAAGGCGGCTTTTTTGACCGCCGCTTTTCCCTCGCTGAAATTGCCCGCGTCATCATAGCCGCACTCCACGCAAAGCTTTCCCTGTAAATCAAGGTATCCCCACTTGCCGCCTGATCTTACCGCCGCTCTCTCCTCATGAAAGGACTTGACCTCTTCATAACAAGGTTCCACGACCAGACTTCCCTCATTATCCAGGAAACCCCATTTCCCGTCCCGCTTTACCGCAGCCCTGCCTTCGCGGAAGGACTCCGCTTCTTCATAAAGCGGCTCCACAACGATACTTCCGCCGCCATCCAAAAAGCCCCATTTCCCGTCCCGCTTTACCGCCGCTTTCCCTTCCTGAAACGCCTTGATCTCCTCATATTCCGCCGGAACAATTACCCTTCCCGCCTTGTCAATCAGCCCCCACAAACCGTTCTGCTTTACGGCTCCAATACCCTCGCTGAAACCTCCCGCAGCCTGGAATACTTCCTCAAAAACAGCGTTTCCGTCGACGTCAATATAATAACAGGACTCGCCGGAACGGACTGCCGCCAATCCTTCGCAATACCGGGCTATCCCGTCATATTGAAAATCCGTGATCGCTCTTCCCCACATATCGCCCAGCGCGAGCTTTCCGCTTTGATCCTGCACGGCGATTCTGTCTTCTCCGACAAAAGAAATGCTCTCATATTTCCCCGGTTCGATTACCCAGCTCCACGACCGCTCCTCCGTTTCCGTTAAGACCGTCCATAAAACATCGTCCGTTCCCACTTCAAGATATTTTCCCTCCAGCTCAAGCCAGTCCTCATAGGATATGTTTTTATCCTCCAAAAAATAGGAATCCCCTTCGCCGAATTGACCGTCTCCATCCGCATCATAGCACGCGAACATCAGGTTCCAGACCTCTTCGCCCGCGTCATTTACTTTAAAATACTTATAATCGTAATGAAGCGGCGCGCCTCCGATATGCAGATACAAATAATCCCCGTTATTGAGAAGCGCGGTCTGCGGAAGAAAACTGCCCCATAAAGACAGCTTATCTTTTTCGCAGTCTATCACATAATAGCCCTTTCCACTTCTGATATGAAGCTCTGAAAGTCCGTCCCCGTCGCAATCAAAAAAGGCGTATTCCGAAAAATATCGTTTTTCCGGCTCTCCTGTCGGCACGGTTATCTCAGTAATATCCCACCCGTCCGCCGACCTGGCTCCTTCCAGGAATTCCAGATACATGCGATATTCTTTTTTTCCTTGTACCGCCTTTCTTACCGGCGGAATCATGAAAAAAGCAATCACGCCTGCCAGCAGAATACCAAAAACGAGCCGCCGGATTCTTCTTTTTCGCTTCCGGAACTCTCTGGTTTGGGGATTCCCCGCCTGTATGTGAAAATTCAATTCTCTACATCTCCCTTTCCAGCTACCGGGAATTCAACAAAATCTACAATCTATTTCCCGAAACATCCTATATCTTTAAACTCATACCATGCTCCGCCTTGGAATATCTTTCTCCGTTATCCGCTCCGTGCCAAAGCGGCCTCCTGTCACAGCCTCTGCAGCTGCCCCAGAATATAGCTCACCCTCTGGATCGCGTTATCCACCTGCCGCTTGGCCTCGCTGATCCTGGACTGTACCAGCCAGTCCGCGATCAGACCGTCGAAAAAATAGTCCGCAAAGGCGACGAAATCGCCGGTCTCGATATGAAAGTCCGAGACATGATCCACGTCCGTAAGCTCCCTCTGAAACCGCTTCAGGGCGCTTCTGGCCTGCTGCACCAGCTTCTCCGCGTCGTTCATCTTGGAATGCTTTACAAAGGTGGAGATCAATCCGCCTCCCAGCAGGTCGACCAGTCCCCAGTTTCCCGCGCTATTCAGGCATTCCTTCGCCTGTTTCAGATAGCTCAGGGCCTCCTGCCCGGCCTGCATGGCTTCTCTGATTTCCTTTTGCTGTAGCTGACGATCCATAGAGCCTCCTTCCGCCCGTCAGGGCTGTCTGTCCCGGCTTAGTTTCCCGATAAGAATATCGTATGCCCGGCACCTAAAAAAGTCAAGGAAGAAGCCGGATTTCTTGACAAATCCAGCGCTCTTTTATATACTTTTGTCACGACAATCGGTTCTCTCTCGGGTAAAAAGCGGGATTTGGTTTTCTATAAAGGAATATGGGCCTTACGCTTCCTGGGAATCGGATTGTCATAAAGAACGCCATATTTGCGAATCAGCCTCGAGGACACTGTCTGATTCCAAGCCCAAACAGGAAAAACGGATTTTGCCGCGAAGGCGCGGCGGAAAGGAGACGCATGAGCGTAAGAATTGTCATCGATTCCGCTTCGGATATCACAAAAGAACGGGCGGACGAGCTGCATTTGGATTTTATGCCTTTAAAGACCATCTTCGGAGAGGAGGAGTATCTGGACGGCATCACGATCACCCACCGGGGATTTTACGAGAAGCTGATCGAGTGCGGAACGATTCCCTCTACCAGCCAGGTCACTCCCTATGAGTTTGAAGCAAAGTTCCGGGAAATCAGCGAGGCAGGGGATACCGCCGTAGTGATTACCCTGTCCTCCCTGCTCTCCGGCACCTGCCAGAGCGCGGCCATGGCTGCCGAGTCCTATCGGGATCGAATCTTCCTGGTAGACAGTCTGAACTTAAGCCTGGGAATCCAGAACCTGATCCTCTACGCCGTCCGGCTGCGGGATCAGGGGCTGTCCGCGGAGGAAATCGCCGGGAAACTGGAGGAGGTAAAGGGAAAGATCGTCGTGCTGGCGGTTTTTGATACCCTGGAATACCTGAAGCAGGGCGGCCGGATTTCCAAGAGCGCCGCCTGGGCGGGAACGATGCTCTCAATCAAGCCGGTCATCTCCGTGATAAACGGGGAGGTCGCGATTCTGGGGAAGGCCCGGGGCTCGAAAAACGGCAACAATATGCTGATTCAGAATATCTCCCAGAGCGGAGGGGTGGATTTCTCCATGCCCTACTGCCTGGGCTACAGCGGGCTGGACGACACCCTGCTCCAAAAGTACATCCGGGACAGCGCCGCCCTCTGGGAGGGAAAGACCGACCATCTCCCCATCAGCACCATCGGGGCCGTCATCGGCACTCACGCAGGGCCGGGAGCCATCGGCGTGTCCTTCTTTCATCTTTGATGGTTTTAAACTTAAAAAGGCCTCTTCTCCTTGTAAAAAAGCGGTCTATAATCAATCGAAGCGGACGGGCGATGTAAAATACACAGCCTCGCCCGTCCGCACGTTTCATCCCGCCATAATATCCCGGGAAGGTTCATATCCCGCTTTTTTTACCGCTCCGCGGTCGCCAGCACAGCGATCCCTTCCTTTCCCGGAAGCTTTACCTGGACGCGGCCGCCCGCGCCTTCCCTGACCACCTCCCGGGTCATCTCCCAGGTATCGATCACCTCGATCCGGTAGCTGCCGCCCTCCGGCAGGTTCAGCTCTCCCAAAGCGGTACACTCCTTCCCGTAATAGCGCAGATAGACCTCCTCCCCGCAGTGGGACACGCAGGGACGCTCCCGCAGAAGGAAGGGAAGAACCCTCTCCTCGGGCATGGGAATCAACCCTCTCAGGAAAAAGTTATTCCTCATCTCCTCCGGAAGCCCTGTCTTTTTCAGCTCTGCAATCATCTCCGCCGTAATCTTTCCGGCACCCTCCGGCAGAAATTCCAGCGGCCCCGGCAGGCTCTCCATAATCTCCCGCAGGAAAGCGATCCTGGCCGGACTTTCGCCCTTTAAGACGCCGCCCCTGGCCCACCAGAGGATCTCGTCGTCGCTATAGTAGGTCTCCCCGTGGGTGCAGTACCCGCCGTAGGCCATCGCCGTCCAGAAACGGTGCACCATCTCCCTGGCGGAAAGGCTGCCCCAGGGATGAATAATATTTCCCTCGTAGCGGCATTCATCGAAAATCACCGGCTTTTGATACTTCCGCTGCAGCTCCGGCACCTCGTCTACGGTGATGTCCTGAATGCAGCAGTGGGTGATCTCCGGCTGGCTGAAATCCCAGTAATCGAAGCAGTTATGATTGCTGAGCAGATGACCGTAGGGGTCGTGCTCCTTCAGAAAACGGGCAAAGTCCGTCCAGTCCTCCCTCGTGTAATTGTCCATCAGATCATACTCGTTGGCAAGGCTCCACCAAAGATTCGGGAAAGCGCTGAAGCGCCGGGTCAGATAGTCCAGATAGGTCAGGCTGTCCTCCTTGCTCAAATGCGCAAAGCCCCAGCGGTCGTAGGGGTGAAACAGGATCAGATCCCCCTGAATTCCCATCTCATCCAGCTGCCGGATTCTCTCCTCAAAAGCGTCCCAAAAGGCGAAGCAGGGCCTGTTTACATCCCATTCGCCGTCCTTCTTCTCAAAAGCGTAATACTCCGGCTCGTTATGGTTAAAATCATAATGCTTGGGAAAAAGGCAGAAGCGGACTTTATTAAAGGGAGCCTTTGACAGGGTCTCCATAGTCGTATCCACCAGCGCCTTCTCCTGATGAACCAGCGCGTAAACCGTCGTGCCGACGGGACGGTAACAGGTTCCGTCCTCGTGTTTAAAATGCAGGCCGTCCACGCGAACCATGCCGTGGTTCCCTTCCCGGGCGGGAAGGCATTCCTCCTGTCCCTCCCCCGCGACCGCTCCCTCGACACGCCAGCGGTAGACGCCGGGCCTCCGGGGGTAAAAGCGAACCTTATAAACGCCGTTTCCCGCGTAAAAGCCGGTTACGGTCTCCGTCTCATTCTCACGGGTAAACTCTCCCCAAAGATCTACCACAGCCTGGGAACCTGTGGGCTCCTGTCCCTGAAGGCTCAACTCAAACATTTCGTACTGTCGCATAAAAGACCTCCTTCTTAATCTAAAATCAAACCTGTTCTTAATGTCAACAACCCCGCCGCAAGCAACGGGCATCAAATTGGAATCGCCCCAAGGGGCGGGGTATGTTGGCCCTCGCGGCATTCGCTGAATGGATGCTGACGCATCCGCCTGACAAAGCTTCCTACGCGCGCCTCAGCGCCTCCTGCCAGCGGGCTCTTTTCTCCTCCCGAACCGCAGACTCCATCTCCGGGACATACCGCCGATACCGAGCCTTCCCGAAAAGCGTCTCCCGCCTCCAGAGACCCGCCGTAATCCCCGCCAGGTAAGCGGCCCCCGTGACAGACAGCTCGTTGTTCTCCGCAGCGTTTACCCTCGTCCCGGACAGGTCGCCCTGAAACTGCATCAGGTAAGAGTTTTTCGCCGCTCCGCCGTCCGCCCGAAGCTCCCGGATGCTCTGCCCGCTGTCCTGCTCCATAGCCTTCAATACATCCGTGATCTGATAAGCGATGCTTTCCAGCGCCGCCTTCACGATCTCCGCCCGGCCTGTGGTGCGGCTCATTCCCCAGAGCAGAGCCCTGGCGTCCTCCCGCCAGTAGGGCGCGGACAGTCCCGTAAAGGCCGGCACCAGTATCGTACCGTCCCCGGGATTTGCGGTCTCCGCCAAGGCCGCCGTCTCCTCCGGCCTCTCGATCAGCTTCATGTCATCCTTCAGCCAGGTCACGACCGCTCCCGTATAATTAATATTTCCTTCCAGTACGTAAGCGACCTTCCCGTCGATCCCCCAGGCCAGGGATGAGACAAGCCCGTTTTTGCTGCGGATTCTCTTCTCCCCGGTATTCATCATAATCGAGGAGCCCGTCCCGTAGGTGGTCTTGACCATCCCTGCCTGATGACAGCCCTGTCCGTACAGAGCGGCGTGGGAATCTCCCAATACCGCCAGAATCGGAACCTTACGCTCCAAAAGCCCCTCAAAATCCGTACTGCCAAAGCAGCTGTTGCTGTCGCAGACCCGAGGCAGCGCCTCCATCGACACGCCGAACAGGCCGCAAAGCTCCCGATCCCACTCCAGCGTCTCCAGGTGAAAAAGCTGGGTGCGGGAGGCGTTGGAATAATCCGTCTGAAAGGAAGCCCCGCCCGTCAGGCGGTAAACCAGCCAGCTGTCGACCGTGCCAAGGCGCAGCTCCCTCTCGGACGGCAGCTTTCCAGCCTCCTGTTCCAGGAGCCAGGTCATCTTCGCCGCCGGGAAATAGGGGGACAGGGGAATCCCCGTCTTCTCGTAAACTGCAGCCCCATACTCCTTCAGCCGCTCGGTGACGGACGCCGCCCGGCCGCACTGCCAGACTACCGCGCCCGCCAGCGGCGCGCCGCTTTTCTCCCAGAGCACCGTGGTCTCCCGCTGATTACAGATTCCGACAGCCTCGATCTCCGCCCCGGAAACGCCCGCCGCTTTCACCGCCTGCCCGACCGCACGAATCACGTTCCGATAAATTTCCTCCGGGTCATGGGACACCCAGCCCCGCCCATTGATCAGCTGTCTGTGAGGGATGTCCGCCCGGCTTACCGGAAGCCCCGCCCCGTCAAAGAGAACCGCCTTGGTTCCCTGGGTACTCTGATCGATCCCTAATATATATTTCATTCTTGCGCTCCTATGCCATTCTGCCATCTGCGTTGAAAAATCAGGCAGCATATATTTATTATACCTGAAAAAAATCTCAGATCTACCCTTCCGCCACAAATTCCTCCCTGCCAGTCGTCGGCAATATCCTTGTCTCTTTGCCGTCGCAACAAATCCAGTAATACAGAACTCTACCGTCGTGAAGTTTCTTCAGGAAGCGACTTCTGTCCCCAGCATCTCCCGGGCCGCCGCCGCGATCCCCCGCCGATCCAAGCCGTAATACGCGAAAATCTCCCGGTCTGTCCCGGCGATCAGATGTCCGTCCGGCAGCGCCAGATTCCTGACCCGCTTTGGATCTTCCGCGGCCAGCGTCTGGGCTACCATGCTTCCCAGCCCCCCGAAGGGAGAATGCTCCTCCACGGTGATGACCGCCCTGACCCCTGCTGCCTTCTCAAGAAGCGTCTCCCGATCCAGAGGCTTTACGCAGTACATATCCAGCACCGCCGCGCCGATCCCCTCCTGCCGCAGCTGCTTTGACGCGGCGTAAGCCTCCGCCGTCATCTCCCCGCAGGCGACCAGCAATACATCCGCCCCCTCCGCCAGCACGCAGGCCCGGTTCAGGGTAAAGTCCATCCCGTCGTCGTAAATATCCTCCGACGCGGAACGGCTCACCCGCACATAGGCTGGCAGCTCATCCTGCAGCAGCGCCCGGATCAGCCTTGCCGTCTGGAACCGGTCGCTGGGCAGATAGACCCGCATATCCGGCAGGCTGGCAAAGGCCGCGATATCCTGACAGGAGTGATGGGTCATCCCCAGCGCCCCGTAGCTCACGCCGCCGCTGATCCCGATCAGGGTTACATTGGTTCGGGAGTAGGCCACATCTACCTTCGCCTGCTCGTAGCTCCTCGTCGAGAGAAAGCAGGCCGGGGAAGCCGCAAATACCTTCTTCCCGCAGGAGGCCATCCCCGCCGACACCGTGACGAGATTCTGCTCCGCGATCCCCAGCTCCACAAACTGCTCCGGAAACCTCTCCGCAAAGGCCGTCAGCGAGGCGGAACCCCTGGAGTCCGAACATGCCACTATGATATCCGGGTCAGTCTTCGCCGCCTCCAGCAGCGTGTCGCAGATTGCCTGCCGGTTTGTGATACGATTTCCCATGTCAGCTCTCCTCTCCGCCGTCCAGCACGGCATCCAGCTCTTTCAACGCCTGCTCATACTGTTCCCGGGTCATAACGCCGTGATGCCAGCCCTTCCGCCCCTCCATAAAGGATACGCCCTTCCCCTTAACGGTATGGGCGATAACAACGCTGGGCTTCCCCCTCGTCTGAGCCGCCTCCTGAAAGGCCCGCAGGAGCTGCCCGCAGTCGTTGCCGTCCTCCGCGTGAATCACGTTCCAGCCGAAGGCCCGGAACTTATCGCCCAGATCGTCGCTGTTCATCACCTCCGCCGTCGGCCCGCTGATCTGCAGCCGGTTCAGATCCAACGCCGCGCAGAGGTTATCCAGCCCGTAATGGGCCGCCGCCATCATAGCCTCATAGTTGGAGCCCTCGGCCATCTCCCCGTCCCCCAGCACAACGTAGGTACGGTAGCTCTTCCGGCTCATCTTCGCCGCCAGCGCCGCTCCCGTGCCAAGCGCCAGCCCGTGTCCCAGAGAGCCCGAGTTGATTTCGATCCCCGGCACATCCGTGTTGGGATGGCCGATATAGCGGGAGCCGAAGGCGCTGAAGCCCTCGATCGCCTCCCGCTTGTCAAAAAAACCTTTTTCGCCCAGCACCATATACAGGGCGTCCACGCAATGCCCCTTGCTCAGGAAAAATCTGTCCCGATCCGGGGAGCCGAAATTTTCCGGCGACACATTCATCACTCGGAAGTAAAGCGTCGTCAGCAGATCGATCACGCTTAAGTCTCCCCCGATATGTCCCGCGCCGGAACGGTAAACCTCCTCGATGATATCCCGCCTCAGCTCATATGCTTTTCTCGTCAGAGCGTCCATAATCTTCCTTTCCGGGGATCGCCTCTCCTCGAAGTCGTCCCAAAATCTTCCCCCGCTGTTATCCTTCCGTTCCGGTTTCACGCCGACTTGCTTCACCCCCGGATCCGCGCCTTGATCTCCTCCTCGTTGTCGTCGTACAGATCCGGCTTCACGCCGATATACTTGCACGCCTCGTACAACACGGGCGTCACATCCTTATGAATACCTACGCAGTGATGAATATAAGGGCCTTCCACCAGCTTCGCCTCCAGCCGCTTCAGATCCTTTACCTCTACCCAGACGTAGGTCCCCTTGGTATACGGGCCGTCCACGCCCTTCGCGTTCCCCAGCAGCAGCGAATACTCCCCATTGTCCCCGTCGAAGCGGCAGAGCGTCATCTCGCCGTGCTTCGCCTCCGCCTCTACCGCTCCCGGATGGGAGAAGGCGAGCGGATAGCCGATGGTGGGCTTACAGGACGCGCAGGAGATGGGCCAGGGGCCGCAATGCTGCAGCAGCTCCCCGTTCTCGTTGTCGGGGTGCCGCACCGTCCAGTCCGCAAAGAAGCTTCTCGCCTCGTCCATACCGGCCGCCTCGACCAGGATCGAGGTAATCGCCCCGTGAATATCCGTCTCGCAGACCACCGGCAGCCCCTCCTCGTTCAGCAGGCTGTTAGCCGCGCAGGGCATAATCCCGATCTCCCCCTGCAGGGCGTTCCAGCATTGGATCGCCACGGCGTTGCACCCGTATTTATCCGCCAGCGTCCGCATCGCTACCTTCAGCGCCGCCACATTCTCCAGCTCCTCCGGCCGAATCGCTATCTCAAAGTTCTCCCGGCAGTACGCCACCGTCTCGGCAACCTTCGTCCCTTCCTCCTTCGCTCGTCTCATCTCCTCCGTCAGCTCCGGCATTGGAATCGGTGCCAGCTGAATATTGAACTTTTCCAGCAGCTCTCCCTCGTTGCACATCGTAGACCAGAAATCAAAGGGTCTGGGCCCGATCTGCAGGATACGGGTTCTCCGAAACGCTTTCACGACATTGCAGACCGCCAGGAAATTCCGGATTCCCCGCTCAAACTCCGGATCCTCCAGCCTGCAGTTGCAAAGGTAGGTAAAGGGAACCTGAAACCGACGCAGCACCTTCCCTGTAGCGAACAGCCCGCACTGGCTGTCCCGGAGCCTGACGCCGTTTTCGTCCGGCCTTTCGTCCCGCGGCCCCCAGAGCAGCACCGGCAGGTTCATCTCCTTCGCCAGTCTTGCCACCTCATACTCCGTTCCGAAATTACCGTGGGGAAAGAAAAGGCCGTCCACCCCTTCCCTCTTGAATTTTTCCGCAATCCGGATCCGATCCGCCTCCTCATGAAGAAGACCGTCCTCCGCGATATCGTCAATATCGACGAAATCAACGCCCATCTCCTCCAGCTTTTTTCTGGTCAGATCCGCGTACTTTACCGCGTCCGGCGCGGAAAAAATACTTCTTCTGGTCGGCGCATAGCCCAGCTTGATTTTTGCCATGTGAATCCCCTGCCCTTTCTGTCGTCAATCTGTTTTTGGTTTCGTGTTTTTTCTGCTTTCTCTCTTTGCTTCCTGGTTTTGGTTTCTGCCACGGACTCCTGCGATCCAGATTTTCGTTCTTTTATATAATTTCCACTTCCCGCTAGCAGGCTCCTATTGATTTAATTATTTAGTAAATTCATCTTAATTTCAATTTGAAATTAAGTATTTTTGAGGATTTTCTTGACTTAATTCACTTAATTCTACTATAATAAAATCGTGGGAACGATTTTATTATCCAAGGGCTATAATAAAATCGTGGGAACGATTTTATTATCCAAGGGCTATAATAAAATTATAGTTCGAATTTGTTCGTGTCAGAAAAAGTAACATTTTTAAGATAAGCTGTTGATACCGGAATTGAAGGTGACAATTATGGATCGGAAAATGGCTGTAAATGAAAAGGAGTATGAAATACTTAAGTTATTAGGAAAGGGAAAAGGCGGGTATTCTTATCTGGCAAGCGATGGATCTCAAAAGTATGTTCTCAAGCAGATTCACCATGAACCTTGTGACTATTACCAGTTTGGAAATAAGATTGAGGCTGAGTTAAAGGACTATAACCGGCTAAGAGAAATCGGGATAAACATTCCCGCTATGATAGATGTTGATATAAAGAATGAACGCATCTTGAAAGAGTTTATTGACGGCAATACCATTTACGAATTGGTTTTGCAGGATAAGATGAAACCCGTCTATGTTGATCAGTTGCGCAGTATGTGTGTTTTGCTATATGCAGCCCATACCAATATAGATTATTTCCCGACAAACTTTGTGGTGCAGAATGAAGAAATCTACTATATAGATTTCGAGTGCAATGAATACATGGACGAATGGAGCTTTGAAAATTGGGGCATTAAATATTGGTCAAAAACTCCTGAGTTCCTGCGATATGTGAAGGAGCATTCATGATTCTGCTTTTAACTTGTCTGGTAAAAATCATATTTGAAAGGGTGATGTGATGAAGTAAGCCCTGTTCCGTGTTTAAATGGCTATGAAAACACATATACAGCATTTCATTGATTGCCTTCCGGCTTTCAAGACCGGACGAATTATTTACGCAAGCATTTGAAGCTTTTCGCTATGCTCCGAGATAACCTTTTTCATGATATCAATGTCAGCCTGCATTGTTTCATATCCTTCGACGCTGTTCTTATATCTGTCGTAAGTAGTAGTATAGCAGGATTCGATATTCTGCAGCTGCGGTCTGATATCGTTTTCAATCGTCAGCTCGATGCTTTTTAAACGTTGCTCAATCGGTTTTAACTTTTTGTCAAAAAGCGTTGACATTGCCAATAAAAGCTCATGGTCTGTCATGTGGCATACCTCCTTTCCGAAACAAGCGTACCACATTTCGGATACAATGTCTACTCCATTATTAAAAAACTGCGCGAGATACCATGCGCTAAGATTCCATGACCAAACCTCACAGAAAGGAAATCCTACCTATGTCCGTTACCGCAAAGAAGCTGGCGGAAACTCTGGGGCTCTCGGAGGCCGCGGTCTCCATGGCCCTGAACAACAAGCCGGGCGTCAGCACCGCTACCCGCCAAAGGGTATTAACCGCCGCAAAAGAGCAGGGCTACGACTTCAGCAGGCTGAACGAGGCCGAATCCGTCTCCCGCTCCATGAAGGGAACCCTTTATTTTATCATCTACCGCAAGCACGGCGCGGTGGTGGCCGATACCCCCTTCTTCTCCGAGTTATCCCAGGGGATCGACAGCGGCTGCAAAAAGCATCATTATTACCTGAACGTGTTCTACCTGGACGAGGACGAAAATACCAGGGAACGTCTGCAGAGCATGATCCACTTTGACTGCAGGGGGATCCTGCTGCTCGGCACGGAGATGCAGGCAGGCGACCTGGAACCCTTCCTGCGCCTGAAGCTCCCCCTGGTGATCCTGGATACCTACTTTGAAACTCTGGCGGCAGATTACGTCCTGATCAACAATATGCAGGGAGCCTATCTGGCCACGGATTATCTCATCAACCACTGTAAGAGCCAGCCCGGCTACCTGCGCTCCTCCTACTCCATCAATAACTTCCAGGAGCGGGCGGACGGCTTTTATAAGGCAGTCCGCAGCCACGGCCTGCCGACCTCCCGCTCCGTCGTCCATCTGCTATCCCCCTCCCTGGAGGGGGCTTACGCGGATATGCTGGAAATCCTGAGGGCCGGGGAGGAGACCGCCTCCTGCTACTTCGCGGACAACGACCTGATCGCCTGCGGCGCGATAAAGGCCCTGCGGGAGTATGGCTTCCGGATTCCTCAGGATATCTCCGTCATCGGCTTCGACAATCTTCCGGTATCCTCCTATGCGGAGCCCTCGCTGACGACGATCCATGTCCCAAAGCAGGACATGGGCGAGGCGGCAGTGCGCCGTCTCGCCCATATCACCGAAAATCCGAAGGAAGCCCCGGTCAAGCTGGAAATCTCGACCCAGCTGGTCAAAAGGAAGTCCGTTTAGAACGCCGCCAGCATCCGATCCAGGCCGTCCAGCTGCTCTTCGTTCATCCTGCCGCCGAACTTCTCCGCCAGCTCCCGCATGGATAGTCCCTTATATTGCTCCGGAATCTGATCCAGAGGAATCATCCGGGACAATTTCTCCGCCAGCTTTTTGTTTCCCAGAAGCTCCCGCAGTGGAGTGCGGGTGCTGTAGCTTCTTTTCAGGGGCTCGTCCGTCTCGTAAGAGACGCTGTAGGTTCCGGGCTCCAGATAACAGATTCCCTCCCGCACATCCGCGAACATCGGATTCCCCTTGTCCGTAAAGGTCTCCGCCTTCGCATGGGGCAGCCTCAGAGTCGCGCTGCAGCCGAAGGGTACGGTGACGCTGAGCTCTACGTGGGAGGGATCCGTCAGCCTCCAGGCGCTCTTATACAGGCCGGAGGGAGAGTCGTATTCCGCCTCCATACTGCGAAGCTCCCAGTTGAGCAGCGGCTCGAAGGAAACCCTGGTAAAGCCCGGCGCTTCGTCTACGGAATTGATTCCCGCGCTGTGGCGGAACATCCACTCCTCCACCGAGCCGTAGGAATAATGGTTCATGCTGTTCATGCCGATCCCGGAGATCGTCCCGTCGGAGAGGAGGCTGTTCCAGCGCTCCCAGACCGTCGTCGCCCCCAGCTTCACCTCGTTGAGCCAGCCCGGGTACTCCTCGTTCAGCAAAAGCTCGTAAGCCAGCTTGTCGAAGCCGTTCTCCGTGAGCACGTTGCAGAGAAGAGGCGTCCCCACAAAACCGGTTTGCAGCTTGTTATTATTCTCCTCGAAAAGCTTTTTCAGCTGCGCCTTCGTCAGCTCTATGTTTTCGGACAGACGGTATTTCAGGGTCAGGATCATCGCCGTCTGGGTCTTGATGCAGCAGCGGCCCGTCGCGCTGTAGTACTCCCGCTTTACAATCTCAAACTGCTCTTCCGACAGCTTTTTATACTTCTCCTCCTCTTCCCTCCGGCCCAGCACAGCCGCCGCCTTCGCGACGATCCCGGCGCTGGCCGCATAATAGATGTTGGCGATAAATTCCTCGTCGGTCGCCCCCAGGGTCTGCTCCGCGCCTCCCTTCGGATTGTCCAGCGCCAGCCAGTCCCCGTAGTGGAACACGTACCGCCAGCCGTGGTAATCGCCGTCCACCTCTGTAATATAATCCACCCAGGATCTCATGCTCTCAAACTGATCCTCCAGGATACTCCTGTCCCCGTAGAACAGATAGAGGTTCCAGGGGATGATACAGGAGGCGTCCCCCCAGACGCAGGCGCAGGATTCCACTCCGCAGGAGGGCACCACATCCGGCACCTTCCCGCCTAAGGCGCTCTGCTCCCGGGCCATGTCGTAGAGATACTTGGCGTAGAAGGCATAGGTATCCTTCAGGTAGGTCGCCGTCGGCGAAAAGACCTGGGCGTCCCCCGTCCAGCCCATGCGCTCGTCCCTCTGGGGGCAGTCCGTCGGCACGTCCACAAAGTTCCCCTGCAGGCCCCAGCGCACATTTTCGATAAAGCGGTTCACCAGCTCATGGCCCGTGCGGAGCCGCCCCTTCTCCTCGATCTCGCTGTAATAAGCCCAGCCGGTAAAGTCCTCCGGCTTCAGGTCGGAAACGCCCTCGATTTTGACGTAGCGATAGCCGTAAAAGGTAAAGTGCGGGATCAGCAGCTTCTCCTTCCCGTCGCTGATGTAATAGTACTCGGACTTTGCGGAGCGCAGGTTCGCGTTGTAGAAATTGCCCTGCTGCAGAATCTCTCCCGTCTGGATATGGATCACCGTCCCCGCGGGCTCATGTACCCGCAGGGCGAAAATTCCCGTAAATTCCTGGCCCATGTCAAAGACGGACTCTCCCGCCGGTGTTTTCAGCAGCTTCGCCGGGCGGAAGGTCTCCTGTACCGTCACCGGGAGGCTCATCCGATCCGTCAGCTTCCCCTCCGGTGCCGGACAGAGCACGGCCTCCGTCACCGGGAGAGGCTCTAGGGTATCGTCCTGCCACTCGCCGTCGTATAAATTCGAGAAGGTAATATTGCTGCGCCGCACCTTCCAGGTCTTGTCTGTCCCGATGACCTGCGTCCTCCCGTCCGCGTAGGTCAGATGCAGCTCCGCGATCAGCTTCCACTGATCGCCGTAAAAGCCGATGTCCTCTACCGCAGTGAACCCGAACCGGGCCTTGTACCAACCGTTCCCCAGCAGTACGGAGAGGGTTCCGCCCTCCTGCAGCAGCCCGGTCACGTCAAAGGTCTGGTACTGCACCCACTCCTTATAATCATTGCTGTAGGGCGTGAGATATTCCTTCCCGATCCGCTCCGCCTCGCCGCCCTTCCGGGTATAATACGCCTCGTAAAGCCCCAGGCCGCAGAGATACAGCCGGGCCTGCGCCACCTGTCCCTCCGGGGCGATCTCCTTCTCAAACCAGGGATGCCGCTTCTCGGAAACCACTCCCTTCGCCTCGTCCGACGGGCTGGTCTCCAAGGGCTGGCAGCTGATCCACCTGCCCGTCCAGGGCTCCTCCCGCTTCCCCGTCTCGAACCACTGCACCTCGCCGGAGGCTTCCTCCCCGGCGTCCGTGCGCACGGTCACATCCCAATAATAGCGGGTTCTCGGCCGCAGCGCCACCTCCGCCCGGTAAGCCAGGGAGCTGGCCTGGCTGTCAAATCCGGAGTCAAATAAAATTTCCTGAAGCTCCGGATCAGCCGCCACCCGGATCCTGGCCGCCTCCTGCTGCTTCCCTTTCGCCTCCGCTGCCTTCCAGGAAAAGACGCATCTCTCCATGCGAAACCCCAGCGGATTCCTCAAATGATTCACCTTTAAATCATATAGTCTCATAAATCCTCCTTACCGCAAACACGGCTTTTCTTTTTTTCCAGGCGACCCGTCTTCCAACAGACCGCCCGGTAAAATCCTGTTCTGTGGACTCCCTTCTGTCCGGCCTTGCAGCAAAGCTTCCGGTTCTGCTCCTCTGCGCCGGGCTCCGCCGCTCCTTTACGCCAGACTCTGCAGCATCCCCTCCAGCTGCTCCTCGGTCACACGACCGTAGGAAACCAGCGCCCCTAACGGCATCTCCATCATCATCGCCTGCATCATCTTACTCGTTCCCTCGCCCATATTCTGGGACATCTCCGCCTCGTGCATCTCCTGAGAGCTATCGGCCTGGCCCATCAGACTGCCCAAAAGCGCCCGGCCCCTCTCTGTAGCGGCAAGATCCCCGATGGTGGAAAACCGGGTATACACTATCGGGATTTCGTCCTTGGAATCCACCTGTACCTCAGCGGCCAGGCGGATGTCCTCCGCGGAAGCGCCCGCCAGAATCTCATAGCTGCCGCTCTCCACAAACCAGTCGTGAACCCGCTCCTCGTAATAAGCGAAGGCCCTGCGATCCAGCTCAAAGCTTACTTCCTTCTCCTCCCCGGGCTCCAGGGCAACCTTGGCAAAGCCCTTCAGCTCCTTTATCGGGCGGATCATTCCGCTGCCCTTCGGTGCCACATAGAGCTGTACCGCTTCCTTTCCAGCCCTGGCTCCCGTATTTTTTACCTTCCAGGAAGCCCGCAGAACCTCCCCGTCGCCGAGGCGCTGGCTGCTCAGCTTCAGATCGCTGTAGGCAAATGTCGTATAGGACAGTCCGAATCCGAAGGGGAAGCGAACCGGCATCTTCTTTTTATCGTAATACCGATATCCCACAAAGAGATTCTCCCGATAGCTGACAATTCCGTTCTCCCCGGGAAAATTCAGGTAGGAGGGAGTATCCTCCAGCCTTAAAGGCCAGGTCTCCGCCAGCTTTCCGGAGGGGTTCCACTCTCCCGTCAGCAGCTTTACCGCCGCGCCGCCTACGGCGCTTCCGCCCAGGTGCATCAGCAGCACGCCCGCCACCTCGTCAAACCAGGGCAGCTCCATGGGCGAACCTCCGTGAAGCACGACGATCGTATTCTTCTGTACCTTCGCCACTTCCCGAATCAGCTCGTTCTGGTTTTCCGGCATCGCCATATGCTCCCGGTCGCAGCCCTCCGTCTCAAAGCTCTCCGGCAGACCCGCGAAAATTACGGCGGCCTCCGCCTTCGCGGCAGCCTCTACCGCCTCCCGCAGCAGCTCCGGATCCGTCTCCTCCCCGGAAGGGTCGTACCCCTTCGCATAGACCGCCTGCAGACCGGCCGTACACTCCAGCGCCCCCGCGGGATGCTTTTCGTTGATATGGCTGCTGCCCGCCCCCTGATACCTGGGCTTTCCCGCGAAGCTGCCGATGAAGGCCAGCTTCCTCTCCCGGCCCAGCGGCAACACCCCTTCATTCTTTAACAGGACAGCGCATTCTCCCGCAAATTCTTCCGCCCTCTTCCGCGCCTTGGCCCGGTCGAAGACCGCGTCCTCCTTCTGGTTCTCCAGGGCCGCCTTCACGAACCGCAGCTGATTCCGCACGGCCTGATCCAGCTCCTCCATCGTCAGCGTGCCGTCCTCCAGCGCCTTCAGGATCGGCTCCGTCCTGCCCTCGCGGCTGCCCGGCATCTCCAGATCCACCCCGGCCTGAATTCCCTGCGGCCTTCTCTTGGTAGCGCCCCAGTCCGTCACCACAAAGCCATCAAAGCCCCATTCCTTCCGCAGGATATCGTTCAGCAGCTCCCCGTTCTCCGAGCAGAATACCCCGTTGATCGCGTTGTAGGCGCACATGATGCTGCGGGTATGCCCTTCCTTTACCGCCGCCTCGAAGGCGGGAAGATAAATTTCGCGCAGGGTTCTCTCCTCTACCTGGGAGCTTCCCGACATCCTCCTTGTCTCCTGGTTATTCGCGGCGAAATGCTTGACGCAGGCCGCTACCCCCTGGCCCTGCAGCCCCCGGATATAAGCGGCGGCCAGCTTCCCCGCCAGATAGGGATCCTCGCTGAAATACTCGAAGTTCCTGCCGCAGAGAGGGCTTCTCTTGATATTGACGCCCGGCCCCAGCAGCATCGCCACATGCTCCGCCTGGCATTCCTGCCCCAGCAGCTCTCCTAACTGCTCCAGGAGCTCCCGGTCAAAGGAAGCCGCGAAGGCGGAGGAGGTCGGATAACACACCGTCTCGATACTCTCGTTGATTCCCAGATGATCCCCCTCTCCGACCTGCTTCCGAAGTCCGTTGGGGCCGTCGCACATCATAACGCCGGGGATCCCCAGCCTCTCGTTATCCTGGGTATACCAGAAGTCCCGCCCGGAACACATCTGCGCCTTCTCCTCCGTCGTCATTTCCCTTAAAACCTGCTCCACATCGAATGTTGCCTTCATAGTCCGCTCCTTTCATTTTTCCGCATTCTTTGTTTTCTTTGCTTTCTCCTATAACCTTCTATTTTTCGTTTTCCCGGATTCTGTCCTTTACTTATGGAAAACGCAATCTCCCTGAAATTTTCTTCTTATTCCCTGCTTCTTCCGAATTCCGCTTCACTCACAGACAAGCTCTCCTCCGCTCATAACCGGTTTTCGTCAGCCAAGAAAACCTCAACCAGGATACGCTCATTATAAAGTCTTTTCTTCGTCGAAAATATCACAATTCCGACCCATCTTACCGGAAATCCGCCGCGTTAATATTCCTTCCCCCTGGAGCCGCCGACCAGAAACAGCTCCGCGTTGGGATTATACTCCCGAACGATAATCCGCCTCATCTCCTCCGGGCTTTCCCGGCACCCCCGCTTAATCCACCGCCGAATGACCGCCGAAAGCCCTTCGCAGAAAAAGGTCTGATGATAAAAGAGCTCTTCCTCCGATTCAAAGCCCATCACCTTCATCACCTCGTCCACCCGCTCCTGCAGCTCAAGCGGAAGATGATCGTATCCCAGATCCAGACTGCCGCCCGCCTCCAGATACGTCATGAAAAAAGCCTTCTGGCCCCGGATCATCTCAAACAGCCGCAGAAAACCATCCGCAGAAACCCCCTCTTCGCCCTGCATAAAGAAGCTCATAATCCTCCCATACATTTCCCCGACCAGCTTCTCCATCAGATCCGCCACATCCCGGTAATGCACATAAAAGGTGGTGCGGTGAATCTCCGCCCTCCCGCAGATTTCACTGACCGAAATCCTGCTGATCTCCTTCTCCTTCAAAAGCTCCAGAAAGACCCCCTTGATTTTCTGCTCCGTCTGCACCGCCCGCTGATTTCCCTTCGTATTCAAGGCCGCACCTCCTGTCCCGGTTTTTTCAAAGCTTCCATTAATTCTACACATGTTTATAAATTGACGGTTGTTTTCGACACCTGTCTATATTATAATAGAATTAACTGCAGAATACAAGCGACAAACAAAAGATTTTGCAGTTCGCGGGACTTTTATAGTCAGGAATCGAAGCGATTGCGAAAACAGCCGGAAATACGGAAAACAGAATCGGCTTTTGCTTATGAAAAAAGAAAGGAAGGAAATCTCTATGAATAAGAATCAGGAAATGCTGGAAAACGCCTCTTACGGAAAATTACTGCTGAACCTCAGCCTGCCCGCCGTCGTCATCATGCTGGTGATGATCCTCTATAATATGGCGGATACCTTCTTCATCGGCCAGACCGGCGATCCGGGAAAAATCGCCGCCATCTCCCTCTGCAGCCCGGTCTTTTCCATCCTCTCCGGGCTGGGGACGCTCCTGGGCAGCGGCGGCTGCACCGCCATCTCCCTCGCGCTGGGGAAAAAGGATCTGAATAAGGTAAAGCAGTACTCTTCCTTCTGCTGCTATACGGCCCTTGCGATTGGCCTGGTCTTTCTGGTTGTCGTAAACCTGACGGTCTACCCGATCTGCCGCGCCCTGGGCGCGGACGCAGACACCATGGCGGACACGGCGGCTTATCTGCGGATCATCGCCTTCGGCGCTCCCTTCATCCTGTTTAACAATGTGTTTGCCAACGTAATCCGCTCCGACGGGGCCGCGAAGGAATCCATGATTACCAACTGCCTCGGCACAGTGACGAATATCCTGCTGGACGCCCTCTTTATCCTGGTTTTCTCCTGGGATGTGGCGGGCGCGGCTGTCGCTACAGTCCTGGGAAACTGCGTCAGCTGCGTATACCTCCTGTACTATGTCTGCCGGAAGCAGCCTGCCCTGTCTCTCTCTCCGAAGCTGCTGACCCCGCGCCCCGAGATCTCCTGGACAGTCGTCTCCCTGGGACTTCCCATGGCCTTCAGCACCCTGCTCAACAGCGTCTCCCACATTATCGCAAACCGCATGGTCATCCGCTACGGCTCCGTCGCGCTGGCGGCCCAGGGCGTGTCCGGCAAGATCGGCATGATCATCACGATGCTGGCGATGGGAATCTGCATGGGGCTTCAGCCCGCTATCTCCTACAACTACAGCGCCGGCAATCAGGCCCGCCTGAAAAAGATCCTGCGCAGCACCGCCCTCTTTACCGCAGGCGTCGGCACCGTTCTCTCCGTGCTCTGCTTTTTCGCCAGGAATTTTATCATTGCCGCCTTTATCGACAACGCGGAGGTCATCGCCTACGGCCAGATCTTTGTCTTCGCCTCTATTGTGATCGGACCCTTTTACGGCATATACCAGCTCTGCCAGACCTTCCTGCAGTCCACCGGGAAAGCCTCCTACGCCACCTTCGTCGCGCTGCTTGACAAGGGGCTCTTTTACCTGCCCATTCTCTTTCTCCTGAGCCGCCTCTTCGGCCTCTACGGCATCATCTTCACCGGAGCCGTAACGCTGGCCTTCTCCCTGGCCGCCGGTATCCTGTTCAGCCTGCTCTGGAGCCGGAAGATTTCCGCCTGAGCGGAATATTTTTAATGCCTGTTGCGGCATCTGGCGGCAATGTGGTATAATGTCCTTATTCAGGGCAGGAAACGGCCGAATGGCCATCCATACCGTGATTGC
>JAMPIG010000029.1 GCA_023662875.1 Roseburia sp.
ATTTACAGTTTGTGTGGAATGAGAAGAAAGGAAGGGAAGAGGCGGATATGTGTTACGCATTGGATCAGATTATGAAAAGCGAAAGGAAGCAGGGCGTAAAAGAAGGGAAACTGGAAGGAAGGCAGGAAGGGATCAAACAGGGAGTGCAGCAGGGAAGGCAGCAAATCAGCAAATTATTTGAGCGACTTCTCGCAGACGGAAGGCTGAAGGAGCTATCAAGAGCGGCCACAGACGAGCGGTTTCAGAGAAAACTGTTGAAGGAATACGGTATTTAGTACAATATCGCCGGACAGGGGAGTGTCAGGGATGATCTGCACGGTTTGTCGGATCCGGATGTTGTTCGGGCGCAGATGGCATCACTGGGAGTATTTGCCATCGTGGAAAGCTTACTCAGCACTCCTCTATTCAGAAGATAACCGGACAATAATCTCCTGCTCCTGCATTGTAAATCTGTCTACGAAACATATCATTGTATACAAATCTCTCTTTTTCGAAACCGAACGCTCCTAACCGGAAACAGATGCCCTAATATATCATATAAAGTAATTTTCTCCAATATGCTATCCCTTCGTCTCCCCCTCTCGCAGCTCACGCTCCCAAAAGCTCTGCATATTTCCCATTATACGAATATTATCAATCCACTGATAAATTCTCTGTCTCTCGAACATCAGCGTTCCTTTTTCATCCCTGACCTTCTCCATAGCACAGGCCATCAGCGCATATTCATTCTCCAGGGAGGTATGAAAAACTCCCTTGTCATCCGTATTGATCGAAATGTAGATCTGCGGGCAGTCTTTCATCTGGTCTGTATCCCACGTCAGATCCTTATTATACAACCGGACAATGGGATGCTCCGTATAATCTTCGATCGTACTGATCGCATAGTTTGAAGATGGATTTGCCTCTATCCCGATCCCCTTGGTGGCGAAATCTTTTTGCATGGCCTTCTGAACAGCGGCTACTCCTTCTACAAAGATAAGCGGAATGTACTTTTGTATACTCTTTTTGCCGTTATTTCTCACATTCCAGTCATAATGATACAAATAGTATAAGTACCCGATCTCGTCATGGCGGCTACGGTGATTTTCCGGGAACCTTCTGTTGATAAGCCATTCCCTTTCATAAAAGATTTCATCCCCGTCAAAATACCCATCGCAATAAAGGCCTGGCTCATCCCCCCGCAGCTTCCAGGCTTCATAATAAGAATGAATCGTCCACGATATCCAGGAAATCCTCTCCGACATGGTAAGTCATTTTTAGCTGCGGCACCTTCTGAATGCCGGGTATGTCTTCCACAATGTGCCCTGAGAGAAAACGAAAAATCGGAGCAAATACCTCCGGCCTGCAGCCGATCTCCTGCGCGCAGGCGTCTATTCCCAAAATTTTTGACGCGATCTCGCGATAATTTTCTCTGAGAAGAAACAGCGTATTGGCCTGAACCTCCAGTTCCCGTCTCTTTTTATAATGCCTGCAATAGCGGCCGTCGAAGTCTTGCTCATCCTCCAGCGCTTCTCTGCTTTTATGGAAATGAATCACATAGTAATAGTCAACATTCGGAAAGGAATGTTTCCTGTCTTGAATTACATTATCCGTTCTTTTCAGCCATAAAGCGCTGTCATGCACATTCTCTCCCGGGGAAACTCTTATTTCCAGCGAGCGCAGATTCCCGCTCTCCGCGCTTCCATACACCGCCGTCTCAATCATTTTGTCATGATTCGGATAGATTTTTTTGCGCTTATCGTATCGGGAAAAATTTTCAAATCCAACCGCATTATTCAGCTGGATAATTTTCCTTCTGACGCTCTGCTTTATAACAAGATAGGCATAAAACCACTGGTAATATTTCCCGCAAAGCTTACGCTCCCTGCGGTCTGACAGCTCGTCGCAAAGCACCCTGTACAGGAACCATCTTTCCCCCGCCGCCCAGTTGTGCGCTCTATCGCCGATACTCCCCGCTTCCGGAAGCGCATAGTCCATGATATCCTCTTTATCGGTTGGCATTTTGCGGTTTCGAAGCTGATCAATCGCATCCCTGATATCAAGGCTGTAATCCCTGATATCGTCTTTTCCGGTTAACAGCCTGTCTGCATCCCAGCAAAAAGCCGAAATTGCAGGATGAACAGACATATTCATTCGCAATCCCCTTCTGTCCTGTTCCTCCCCAACCCCAGAACTCTCCTTCTACTCCGCCTCAGCCATCCCGCCGCCAACACCCGCGTCCTGCCCCGTCTCCGTCCGTTCGAATCCACCGTCAAGCGTTTGTCCCCTTCCTGCCTCTGCCCGTCCGAACCCTTCGCTAAGCTCCTGTCCCTTTCCGGCTTCCGTCTCCTTCATCGCCTCCGCCCCGTCCTTCTCGTCCTTCCAGAGAGACTTATGCTTCCTGTGCTTCTCGTCCATCTGGTGCATCATCTGAGCGCTCTTTGCGGCCTGATAAAGCTCTGGGCTGGCCTCCAGGAGCTTCTTCTCGTCCGTATAGGGGACGATATCTCCCCGGGAAATTCGCATGGCTACGGTCATGATCTTAATATACTCTGAAGTAGTCTCCTCCATAGCTTCCTTCTGCTGACGGGCTTCCTCGGAGTTTAACGCCGCCAGATACTGCTCCAGCCAGGCGTCGGAAGCCTTCTGAGCGGCCTCTTGCTTTTCCGCTTCCGTCCGGTCAGCAAGCTCCAGAACAGCTGCCTCCTGGTCGAATCCCGAGGAACCGACGGACTTATCCGAGCGCTGAGCTCCTACGGCCAAGCCAGGCCTGCCGGTCTGTGACGCTGCACCGCCCGGTTTTTCGGACAGGCTCGCCGTATTACTCGTTTCCCCTGCCATATTTTCAGTCTGTCTAACCTGAGCGCCCTGCGAGGCAGACAATCTCCGCGCCTGCCTCCCGATCATCTGTCCATAAGCGTTATACGCTGCCTGTGTCCCCGTGATATTCATAAAAGCCCTCCTCCTTACAACAAGACCCCGCCTGTCAAAAACAGGAGGGGCCCTGATAAATCGCTTAGATCACTCGAAAATGCTTACTGCTTGTTATCCATAAACTGCGGCTGCGCGGCATTCGCCTGACTCATGCTCCGATAATAGTCGAACACTGCCTTTGAGTTTTTGCGGCTCTGGCCGATGTTCATTTTCTGCTTGTGGAAATAATCCTCCACAAGCTTCTTATTGCGGGCTTCCTGGGCCTGGATGCTGACGCTCTCCTCCGTCACCCGGCTTACAAGCTCCTGCAGCCTGCGGATCTGCCCCGCGTACTTCTCCCGATTGTCCTTCAGCTCCTCCGCCACTTTCCCGTACAACGTCTCAAAGCCGTTGTCAAGAGCTGTAACCTCGTCGATCAGCGCGCCCTTTTCCTCGACATACTCGTCGAATCGCTCCAGCTTTACGTCATCCGAGCGGAACAGCTCCTCCTGGCGCTGATTATAGTCGCGTATCTTTGCCAGAACCTTCAGCTTTTTCTGCAGGCTGTCCTCCAGGACATTCAGATAATTCTCGGTCATTTCGCCTCTCATTCCTCCGCGCAAGCGGTGTGCCTCACTGTTTGTTTTTCTGCATCACTTCACGCCAGGTGTCGCGCATGGAATGAAGGTGCTGGTTTACTTCCTCCAGGATCTCCTTATCCTTTTTGACGTTTGCTTCTACAAGCCTGCGGCTAAGGTAGGAATACACTCTGTCGAAATCCTGCGATACCGGATACTTCATATCCAGCGTCTGGCGGAAATAGTCAACAATCCGCTGCGTCCTGGTGATATTATTGTGCGCCTTCTCGATATCCTTCTGTTCTATCGCCTGGATGGCGATATTGCAGAATTTAATCGCTCCGTCGTAGAGCATCAGCGTCAGCTCCGCCGGGGAAGCAGTCAGGATCTTACTGTTATTGTACTGTGTATATGCACCGGGTAACGCCATCGCTGCATCCTGCCTTTCTAAAGGAATAACTCCTTTTATTCCAGAATATCCTTTTATTGCGAACCGCCCAACAGGCTTGTCACCGCGCTGGCGTTGCTCTGCATTTTCGCCATAGCCGTCTCCATCGCGGCAAACTTCGCATACCACTTATCCTCGTAATCAGCCAGCTTCGTCTCCAGATCCTTGATCTTGGTCTTGTAGTCGTCGTAATCGCTCTTCATCTTCTTGTCGTCATAGAAGCTGCCAAAGCTCCGGTAGCCCTCGACGGACTTGGAAGCCTCGTTCATATCGTCGTACAAATTCTTACTGAGCTGTGTGAAGAAAGCTACAACGGTATCCGGATCCGAAGCGATCATGCTTTTCAGCTTATCCTCCTGTCCGGAGGTATTCTCATCGTCGGGGTCTCCGGCGATATGATACGCGTTTTTCTCGTTATCTTCCGCCAGGAAATAATTCAGGGTCTCGATACCGAAATTGGAAAGATACATGGTCTTTCCGTTTATCTCGATGCCCGACATCATATCCTTCTTCAGCGTGCTGCTGAGGCTGCTGATATTGCTGTCTCTGCGGAGCAGAGAATCCTTGACCTTCTGCTCGTACTTCTCGATCTCCTTCTCGGACATAGCGTCCTTCTCCTCGTCCGTCAGAGGCTCATAACCCTTTGCGGAGTCGGCGTTGTACAGCTTATCCATCTCGTTGATGATCTCGTTGTACTCCTTTAAGAAGCCCTTGATCATATCATAGATGCCGTCGGTATCCTGCTGGGTCGTAACGGTAACGTTCTCCGCCTCTTTCTGAGCCGTAAAGGTCAGTCCGTTGATCTCGAATACATTATTGTTGCTCTCGTACAAAGCGCCATTTAAAATGATCTGGGCGTTCTGGCCGTCTACGTAGGTCGCGTACTTCTGCGCCCTTTGTATCTCCTCATCGCTCGGATTCTCCGAAAGCTTCTCACCTACTTTGAGTCCAAGCGCCTCCAATGCGCCGTCATCACCCTCAATCTTAAAGTTCCCGTCCGCTCCCGACTCCTTCGCGCTGATATAAAATCTCTGCTGCTTCGCGTCGAAGCTGGCGTTCAGACCCTGCTCCTTCAGCTGGGTCAGTACATCGGAAATCGTTGTGTTTGCAGTCAACTCGATGTTGGTTTCCTTGCCGCCCTGGGTCAGAGTAATCGTTTTGGAGACAGCATTGCCGTCTGCATCGGTCCCAAATTCCATGAGGTCGCTCATCCTGGTCAGCGCGCTCAGCTCTTCCTCGCTGGCGCCTTCTCTCTTGGAAACCTTTCCGCCGGTAAAATAAGCCGTCTTAGCCAACTGGCGGATCGTCAGATCCTGCACGCCGTTCACCGCGCCCTCGCCGGTGATTACGCTGACAGCGCTGCTGTCGGAAACCTTTGTAGTCTTCTGGGTATAAGCGCTGGTAAAACGCAAATTGCCCACCCTGCTCTGCAGGCTCTTCAGCTTTTTATTCAGATCCTTCCAGATCTCCTGCTTCCATTCCAGCTTCGTCTGATCCTTCTTCGCGGTATCAACCTTTACCTGCTTTGCCTGTACGAGCTGTTGTACGATACTCTCCGTATCCATTCCGGACATCAGTCCGCTCAGTCTCATTGCCATTTTTCAGTCCTCCTATCGCTTTTCGTCTACCAGAATACCGGCCATATCCCAGACTCTGGCGATCATATCCAGCGTCTTCTCGGGCGGAAGCTCCTTCAGGACTTCCTTGGTACTCTTGTCTACGATCTTAATCGTTACGCGGTTTGTTCCCTCGTGGATACCGAACACAGCCTCGGAATTTGCCATGCTCTTGTTCAGCTGCTCCACAGCCTTCCGGATCTGCTCGTTGGTAGCCTGCTGATCCTTACCCTGCTGTTCCCCGTTGTCGGAACGGCCCTTTTCCTGTGCGTTCTCTACTACGTTTGTAGTGAGATCCACTTTTTCGGCCGCCGGTGCGGCGCTGTCCGCGCTGGCTTCAGGTTTCTCCACCTGCACCTGCGGCTGGGGTCTCTGTACTGCACTTCCCTGTGCCTGTACTGTCATCATGCTTGAAATCGGTTCGATTGTCATTCTTCCCACCTCCGTGTGAAATCTGTCTCTATGCTTCTTTCCCCTTCCGGGTATGTATCTAACACATTTATCGGAAAAAATACCGAAAAAATTAATAGGGAAGCACAAAATTTTATGCTTCCCTGCTTTTTAAGCCTCCTGCTTTTTTCCGCCCTGCTTCAGCAGGCTGCCCAGCGCCTCCATGCCCTCGATGCTGACCGCCTCCCGGTTCGCGTTCTGGATCTGCTCGTAAACCTCCTTACGGTAGATCGGAACCTCCTTGGGCGCTGTGATACCGATCTTTACCTGATCGCCCTTTACCTCCAGGATCGTGACCTCCACGTTATTGTTGATCACAATCGCCTCGTTCTTTTTCCTCGACAACGCCAGCATTCTACTCACCCGCCTTTCCGCTCTGCAGAATCTCGTAGATGGGGAATTTTACCGGATAAACTCCGCCCTCGATAATAACCTGGCAGGCCTTATGCTCCTCCACGTTGATGATAAAGGGTCCCTGCAGGTTGACGCTCATCTGGGTCAGATCGCCCGGGATCGTCACGGTCACCAGCACCAGAATATTGTCCGCCGTCACGTTCCCTGCCGTGAGAAGCAGCTCGTCGTTGACCTCCGGATCGTAGTCCGGCTTTACTACAAGGGGATCCATCACCGGCATGGCAAAGCCCGGCTCCTCCAGAGACTGTAAAAAACGGATGCCCACGTCGGTTCCCTTCTCCTCGTCATGAAGCAGGGCAAAACGCTTCAGCTCCGGGAATCCGATGATCCCGTTCTCAAAGGTGATAATCTTCTCGTCCGCAACTTCAATTTCTCCGAAAATACGTGTGTTAATCTTCATTCTTATACCCCTTTGCGCATATTAATCAAAATTTGAAAGTCTACTTTCAAACTGCCCGCTGTCAGATATAATTCAGCAGCGTCGTCTGGCTTACCTTGCCTGTCGCCATCAGCGCCGCCTGGTAGGTCAGATCCGCGCTCGTCAGGTAAATCATTACCTCCGTAATATCTACGTCCTCGTTTTGGCTCTTCAGCGTCTCAAAGGTCGTCTTCTGGTTCTGGGTACGGTTTTCGATCAGGGAAAGCTTGCTGCTCCTCGTACCGCACTCCGTAATACAAAGGCTGGCGTCGTCCAGATAGCCTTGGAACGATGAAATTCCCTTGGAAAACAGCTCCTTCTCCTTATCCTTCGCGTAGGTCAGCGCCTTATTCACCGCGGCCAGCTGCTTTTTCAGCGTCGCCTGGTTCTCGCTGCCTTCCACCGCGCTCTCCAGCAGCTTATCCAGATTAGCCTTAACGCCCTCCAGATCCAGCACATCCTGAATCGCAATGGTCAGATCGTCCACCTCCCGGCCGATGCCGTGGCGGAAGCACTGATCCGCCGTGGAATTAACGCGGATCGTCTGGTTAAAGCCCACGTCATACTCGATATCCTGGCGCTCCACATTGTCCGAAAGGTAGGTCTTGTTATAAACCAGGGCTTCGTCCGTCCTGGGCTGCTCCTCACAGTAAAAGTAATGCTGGGGCCGCAGATCGCCCTTCTGCCAGCTGTTTTTCTCGTAGGTAACCCGAATCTCCGCCTCATTTTTTACCGTCGAAGCGTTATCCTTCGTTCCCATCAGCGTCCTGTAACGGTTTTCTCCCAAAAGGATCTCGCCTGTCTCCGGGACGTAGACAATCGCGTCCTCGTTGCCGTCTCCCGTCACTGCCGCGTAAGGGTCGTCGTAGGAATGAATCAGCCGGATATCCCCGCCCGCCGCCGGATTCGCGTCGTCGATCAGTCCGCTCCAGGTCTGCTCATCGCCATTCTCGTCGATGTAGCTGATTTTGGGACTTACGCCGAGCGTCCCCTCATAATCGGAGCAGCTATTGTAGGAGAGCCTGATCCGGTAAGCCCGGACAACGGTAACATCCTCCTCGTTCAGATCCTTTAAGCCCGCGTCGGAAAAGTTGGAGGAATTCAGATCCAGAAGGCTGTTGCCGTCGGCGTCCTTCAGGTTGACCCTGGTCATGGAGTCAATGTTTTCAGCCGTCAGCTGCTCGGTAATGCTGAAGTTGGTGGATTCCTCCTTCTCAAAGCTCAGGGAGGTATCCGTGCGGTAACCGGTAAAGACAAACCGGCCTGCGTAATCCGCGTCGCCTGTGCTGTAAACCTCGTCCCCCAGCGCCTTCAGCTGCTCCAGAAGGATCTGTCTCTCCTCCGTCTTCAGGTAAGTATTTACGCCCTTTTCGCACTGCCGGATCATTCCGGTCAGAACGTCGCTGAGGTTCAAAAGCGCGTCCTCCGTCACCTCCAGCCAGCTGTTCGCGTCGGGTATATTCTTGCTGTAATACTGCGTTACCTCCGTAACGCTGCTGCGCAGGCGCAGAGCCCGGATCGCCACCACCGGATCGTCGGAGGGTCTGTTGATCTTCTTCTGCGTAGACATCTGTGTACTCAGCCTGTCCTGATAGATCTTGTTCGTATTGATGTTCGACAGATTGTTGTTCTGCATGATCTTGTTTGTAATTCTCATATTGCACCCCTTTGCGCGCTCCGGCGCGCATACCAATCAATACTTAAAAATTTATTTGCCGTAAATCCGGAAGAGCGCCCCTTCTTCTCACACTTAGACACCGGTTTCCAAAATCAGTCGGTCATAAACCTCTGTCAGCGTCTGGATCATCCTGGAGGCAAGGTTATAACCGTTCTGGTATTTCACCAGGTTGATAGCCTCCTCGTCCTCGTCCACGCCGGAGATCGACATCCTCTGCATATCGATCGTCCCGGAAATATCCTTAAAGCTCTGGTAGAAAATCTCCGCCCGCTGGGTATTCAACGCCACGTCCGAAAGCACGCACTGCAAAAATTCGGAGGCGGATGATCCCCGGAAGCTCATCTTCGTCTTGTCGGTAGCCAGATCCCGAATATCCTCCAGCAGGTCGTTCTGCTCTACCCCGTCCGCCCTCTCGTAGCGGTTTGCCAGCCGGGAGGGATCCAGCTGCATGGCGCTCAGAATGCCGAAATTCATCGCTGTCAGACGATAATAGCTGTCGTCGCTGGCGCTCACCGTAAACTCCACCGTCCGGAAGGCCTCCTGCAGGGTATCCTCCGCGCTCGCCGCCGGATTCTGGGTCTTGATCTCGTCTCTCCTCGCCTGTACCAGCTGATCCGCCATATTCAGCGCGTCCACAGATACGCCGTTCTTTCGGGCAATCTCGGCCTTGGCCTGCTCCAGGGCTGCCTTCCCGGCGTCGGTTCCGTTCAGAACCTCCTGCTCCGCGTTCGCGATAGCGGCGTCCCATGCGCCCTGATCCTTAAGCTCCTGCTCCGCCTGCGCCAGGGCCTCCGTCTTATATTGACTCTCTATCTCGGCGGTAGCTTCCTTCAGGGCTTCCGCCTCGATGGCCTGCTCTTCGTCTGCCGTCAGCGTTATCGTAGGCCTGTATTTATTCGCGATTTCTTCCTTTGCCTGCTTCTCCGCGTACCCCTGGCTCCAGTCGGGATGATCGTTCAGAAGGTTCGTCACCGTCGCCGTGATCTCCGCCTTTACGTCCGGCGTCGCCAGCTTTACCTCCAGCTTCTCCTCGATCCTGGCTTCCTTCTTCGCCGCCGTCTTTGTCGCGGCAAGGTTATTTACATCGTTATCGTAAGTCGTTGTGTCCGCTAATTTTGCTTCATAAATCGACTTGGCCGCCGTCTCCAGCACCATGGTCTGCGGTGCCTGCCGATAAGCCTCCTGCAGAAGCTCCAATCCCTGCAGGAACAGATCATACCTGGTTCCTTCCGGGAACTCGAACTGCTCGTCGCTCGTGGCAAAATCCCCGCTGAACATCTTGATGCCCCGCTCATTGTTGGAATCGATACCGGAGGTCAGAATATCGTTAAACTTCTCAGAAAAGGTTCTGACCCACTCGTTCATCTGCTTCATGTAATAGGGGATTCCCTGATATGCGATCCCCGTCCCGATGGAGGCGGTTCTGCCGACCCTGTCGTTGGTTAGCCGCTTGGGGTTCTTCTCCTGGTCGGAAAGGGTAAAGGTATAGGAGCAGACCTTATTCCCGTCCTCGTCATAGCGAATGCTGTAGCTCCAGGAATCATAGTAAAACTCCTGATTCCCAAGATTGATAATACCGCCTGTATCAGACAGATTTCCCTTATTCAGATCCTGCAGATAATCCTGCCCTACCTCGATCGTTACCGTATCGTGGCTTCCGTCAGCGGTGACTCCTATTCCGGTAATCTGTCCGTTGAAATACTCGCCGTTGTTGCCGTCCCGCATCTGTACCAGCCCGCGCAGAGCGCCGCCCATAGCCGCATTGTAAAGATTAAACTTCTGGCCGTCCTCCCAGTATACGTCGTACAGCCCATGAATATCCGACTGGTTTACCTTCTCATAGGTCTCCCGGGCCACGCATTCCAGCTGATTGTAATCGTTGTCGTCCACCAGCACCTGCCCGCCCGCGATCTTGATAATCAGGCGGTTTGCCCCGGTCACCCTCTCCGGGTTGTTGGAATCGTGGATAGGGGTCTCGCTTACGTCCACATCCACAATCTGCGAAAGCTGGTCGATCATAAGCGTTCTTCTGTCCCGCAGCTCGTTGGCCTTAGTACCTGCAAGCTCGATCGTGTTAATCTGCTTGTTCAGGGTTGCGATCTCGCTGGCCAGGGAATTGATCTCGTCGATCTTCAGCTTGATCTCCTGGTTGACGTCCTTCTGAAGCTTCTCCAGATTTCCCGCCACGCCGTTAAAATACTCGGCGAGAGCGCCCGCGTAGCCTACGAACTGAGTCTTCCCCGTAGCGCTGTCCGGATCCTTTAACAGCTCCTGCATCCCGGTGATCATCAGCTGGTCGAAAACCGTCTTAAACCCGGCGTTCTTCCCGTTGTCGTCAAAATAAGCCTCGATCTGCGTCATGTAATACTGCTTCTGATCGTACTCCCCTACCTTGGCGTTGTTATCCCAGTACCGGCCGTCGTAAAATTCGTCCCGGATCCGCTCGATGGCGATGGTCTCCACTCCGGCACCTGCGCAGCCGTAGGTCTGGAAGATTCTCAGCGCGTTCGCCGCCTGCTGATCCACCCTCTGTCGGCTGTAGCCGTCCGTCTGTACGTTGGCGATATTGTTCGCGGTAGTATTCATGGCCGCGTTGCTCGCCAGCAGACCCGTATATGCGATGTTTAATCCAAAAAACTGTGAAGGCATGATTCCTTCCTCCTGTTACTTCTGACGCCTTAATGTCCCAGCGTGTTGATAATATGCTCCAGCATCTCGCTGATAACGTTAATATAACGGCTGGAGGCGTTGTACGCGTTCTGGAACTTGATCATATTGGAAAGCTCCTCGTCCGAGGAGACGCCGATTACCTGCTCTCTTGCGCTGTAGACGGATTCGACCGTACTCTCCTGGTTCTGATAGATGCTGCGGTATACGGAGCCGGAATTCGCCACCTGGGAGACCAGATCCGAATAATAATCCACAAAGGTGGTCTTCTTCTTTACATTGGGATTCAGCGTATAAGCTTCCTCCGTAAAGGCCGCCTTCAGCGCCTCCGCCGTCGCGATATCCTCCGAGCCGTCCGGAAGCCGGAAGCCAAGAATCGCCGGGCGCTGCATCAGATCCTGATTAATCTGCAGGTTCTTCACCGAATACAGGGAGTCCTGCAGCTTGGGATCCTCCTCGTTGTACACCCAGAACTCGCCGGTAGCCGTCTGCGGGTTTCCCTCTGAATCGGTATAGGTTACCGTCCCCGTTACCTTGCGGTAGCCCTCCGTCGCTATCTTGCTGAACATCTGCAGCGGGCTGCCGTCGTCGGCGCGCATATAGCCGCTGCTGCTCTCTCCCGCGAACCGGACGCCCTGCAGTACCGTGCCGTCGTCCAGGGTAATGTCGCCCTTCTGTACTCCGGCCGCGTCCGCCAGGATGCCGTTTACCTTTGTGACTACGCTGTGGATCAGCTGGTCAAACTCAGCCTGTATGTTCATCACAATCGACTGTGAAATACTGTCATAATCCCCGTCGATATCCGTGTAATCCGCTCTGTGATCCCCTCTCGCCAGGAGCATGGCCTTCAGCCCGCCGATATCCGTATTCAGGTCTGTAGAGATCTCCCGGTTCAGATTAAAGACCTCCGCGCCGTCGATATTATACTCCCGCACTCCGTCCCCCAGCTCCTTATAAGTCGCGTTCAGGGGCCAGAAGGGCGTATAAAAACCGGTATTGGGATCCGCCTGCAGGGCGATTTCATAAACGCTGTCTCCCTTTACGAAATCGACGCCCTCGATCTGGACGGACACACTGCCGAAGATATCCTCCGTGTAGGAAATACTGGTCATTTTCGCCAGCTCATCCAGAATATAGTTCCTCGCGTCCCGAAGGTCGTTGGCATGTTCGATGCCGCCCGCCTCGATGGCCCGGATCCTGTCGTTCAGCTCCACAATCTGCTTCCCGTAATCGTTGATCTGACCGACCTGCTTTCCGATCTGTATGTTTAAATTATTCTGATAGGAGGAAAGTCCGTCATAAACCGCCGTCGCACGCTCTACGAACTCCGAGGCGCGCTGTACCAGCAGCCCCTGCGTCACCGAGCTGGCCGGATCCTTCGCGAGCTCCTGAATCGCCGTCCAGAAGTCCGTTATGGTCGTCTGGAAGGCCTCGCCGTTCATCTCGCCCAGCTGGCTCTCCACGTGCTCCATAACCTCTGTGGACACTTCATAGAACATACTGCGTCCGGATTCCTTGCGGTATGTCTTATCCAAGAAATAATCTCTTATCTGCTTTACCCTGGAATAGGTGACTCCGAGGCCGGTCTGTTTATTGTTGACGGCCTCCGGATTGACGGAAAGCGTTACATATTGCTTTGCAGACTGCTGCACCTGCTGTCGGGTATAACCGACGGTGTCTATATTAGAAAGATTATGCGCTGTTGTATTCAGCGCATTTTGACTGGTCTGTAATCCGGATGCCCCTACATATAAGCTACCCATTAATGGCATAATATCACCTCTGTTATTGTTTGGCGTCAAATCCCCTGCTGGAAACACCCATGGTATCGCCGGTGTTGTACGCTCCTCTGGTATAATTTGCTGTTTCCGGCGCTGCCTTGGATGCCTGGAGAAGGTTCATCTCGAACTCCACCATCTCCAGCGCGTTTACCAGCAATTCTCTGTTCTGCTCATTCGTGCGCTGCAATCCCCGCACCGCGCTCCGCAACCTGTCATGAACCGCCGCCAGGCGCTGCTGCTCCTGAGGCCGCGCCGCCAGCATTCCGATCAGATTATCAAGCTTTAAAATTGTGACGTCCCTGTTCAATACATTGGCGATATCCGCAGTGGTCTCCGCCCTCTTCTTTTCCAGATGGGCGATTCTGCTTACCAGCTCCTGTTCATCATCCGTGATTTTTTGTAATTCCTCCAGGTTACCGCTTACGATAACCGGCGTCTTTTTCTGAGACAGGCTCAGAAGTCCCTCATATTCATTGCTTTCCTGTTCAAGCACCTCTATCAGGCATTCCATCAGACTTGCCACGGGACTTCCTACCTCATTTCCTCATACTTCTGTAAAAGCTTTTCCGCGAAGGTCGAATTGTCGACATGATAGGTGTCATTCTTTACCTGCGCCTTAATCCTCGCCGTCAATTCCTCCCTGATATCAGGACTCCCCGCTACCGCAGCCTTGACAGCCTGATAATCCATTCCGCGGCTGCTGATCTGTACCTGATCCGCCGGAGACACGCTCTCCGTTTTCTTCGCCTGTCTGGGCTTGCTGGCCTGGTACAGCTGCTGTACCTGAGTATACGCTTCAATACGCATCAAGGATCCCTCCTTCCCTCATTTATTCCGATTTTTTTATTGTTGCTTTCTATAATCTTTATCGGCACGGCGGGAAAATACTTTAGAGATTGGACGGTTTTTCCAAAACTTTTTCGATCAGCTCCTCGTACAGATCCAATCCGAAGCTGGTCAGCTCCGGCTCTCCCGCTATCATCTTAAAGGTGCGGACGCCGTCCTCCCGGCGCTGGGCGGTGAGAAAGGCCGCCTCCGGCAGGTGCCTCCCGTACATCTTCCTCGCAAAGGCAAGAAGATGCGTAACCGTTAAAACCTTAACGCCCGCTTCCACCATAGCCCGAATCACGTCGTCGGCGATGGCGGAGCCCTCCTCCTCCGTAGTCGTAGCGAAGGACTCGTTCAGCAGCACCATGGAACCGTCCTTCAGATGACGGAGGATCCCGTCGACGCGCCCCAGCTCCTCGTCCAGCCTGCCGCTGTTCATGGCGCTGTCCTCCCGCCGGGTAAAATGCGTAAAAAGGCCGGGGAAGATCCCGCTGGTAAAAGCCTCGGCGCAGACCGGCATCCCGCACTGCATCAAAACCTGGGCGATGCCGATGCTGCGCAGAAAGGTAGATTTCCCGCCCTGGTTCGCGCCTGTGACAATCAGCAGCTTCTTCCCGTCCCCGTCGCAGTCGTTGCCCACAGGCCGCTGTCCCCGGTAGACCGCCATACAGAATTCCATCAAATCCTGAAAATGAAGCTCCTCTCTGCTCCCTGCCTCCGGAAAACAAAGGCGGATGTGAAAATGGCGGCAGCGGGTAAAGAGATTACTACAGGCCTGATAAAAGGCGGTCTCCGTATAAAGCTCCTCGAAAAACCCCTTCAGCTCGTCCATCAGCGGTCGAAAGCTTTCCATAATATAAATCGTAATCTGCTCGTTCAGCTTCTCCAGATCCTCCAGCAGTGCCACATCCTTCAAGATCAACATAGGCTCCCGGGAAAAAGACAACGTCATTTTTTCCCGGAGGGTCATCTCCCCTTTTCTTTTCCTCAGTTTCGTCGTAACGGTCGCGATCTCCTCCAGGCGGATCCCGCCGAGCTTCAGCCTCTCCTCCAGGCTGCAGCCCAGAACCATCCGGGGCAGGCTCTCCTTCTTGCTCCCGCTGCCCGCCAGGGAATATTCCTCCTGCCCGTCGCAGTAAAAAAGAATGTCCGAAAGAACCTCCCGGATTTGCTCTTCCCGTTCCTCCCCGAACTCTTCCTCCAGCCTGCGGCAAAAGGCCGTAAGGCCGGGGGAACGTAAGAAACCGGCCCTCTCCGGGGCTTTCAACGCGCCGCCCGCATCGGCTTCGCTTCCCGCAGGTCTTAGGATCTCCGACGCGCCGCCTGTGTACTTACGGCACAAATCCCGAATCCGCGCCAGGGTATTCACAAACAGGTGCAGAATTTCAATCCTGGATAACAGGTTGGCGCTCTTGTCCCTGGAGCCGGGTTTGTCCAGCTGCCGCTTTCCCAGCGCCTCCCAGCGGAAGGTCATATCCCTGGAAATCTCGTACAGGGACTCCATAAATTCCGGATACTCCATACAGTCCCGCAGAATTTCCTGACGATAATAAATTTCCTCCTCGGACTCAAGCGGCATCATCATGACCTGCTTCAACATCTCGCCCAGATGCCGGTCAGCCTCGTCGGCATGCTGTACCGTGCCCGTCTTCGGCTCCTGGCTTCTGGACGAAACCTGGAACAGGATCGACAGTCCCAGATCCTTAATGATGCTTTCCGGGTCGTAATAAGCGCCTGTGTACTTCCATTCTCTGTCAGGATATAAAAGCCTTACCTTCATTCTCTTCCTTCCCCGCTCCCGCCAGCCTTTCGTGCAGCTCCCGGTAGGTCAGCCCATATTTTTTTACGATATCCTCCGCGTATCCCACTTCTTCCACACGTCCCCGGCCAATCTTATAAGTCCGCTTCCGCTCCGGGCTCCCGTCCAGCAGGGCCGACAACGGGGCCACTCCTTCTACGGAATCCCCCAGCTCTCTTAAATGCGTCACATAGACGCCCATGCAGCCCTTCCCGATAAAGTGATTCAACACCCGCTTCCCCATGACACATCCGTCATAATGGGCCGCTGTGGTAAACAGCTCGTTGATGATAACAAAGGCTCCTTCCGCCTGTTCCTTCATCATCGGCGCAAGCCGCAGTAGTTCCTCCTTCAGCTTTCCCTTTCCGCTGCCCAGACTCTCCTCCGCGGAAAAATGCGTCAGCAGCGATTGAAAAGAAGGGACTCTGGCCCGGGCCGCAGGCACGTCCAGCCCCATTTCCGCCAGATAGACCAACTGCCCCATGCTTCTGGCAAAGGTCGTCTTGCCGCCCTGATTCGGGCCGCCCACCACAAAAAAGCTCTCCCCCGGTCGGTAGGCAAAATCATTGCTCACCACCGGCTTCCCCCGAGCGCAGTTCACGCAGGCAAGAGCCAGGTCATAAAGCCCCGTCCCCTCCATTTCCCCGGCCGGGGCCCTGTCGGGAACGCAAAAGTCAAAGCCCTTCTTCCGCATTTTCTCCTCCAGCCGATAAAAGGCAAGATAAAACTGCACCTCCTGCTCCAGCTGCAAAATCCCCGGATCCTCATAAGACGGAAAACGCTCCGCAAAGTCCTCCATCCTGTCAAAAATCTCCGGTTCCCTTCGGCGGCAGGCTTCCAGCACAGCCTCCTCCAGAGGCGACAGCCCGAGAGTACCCGAAAAGGGGGCCGACATCCCTGCGCCCGCCTCATACCCCAGCCGCTTTTCATAGGCCCCTTCCGGCTTTCCCCGGGTAATCACAATCCGGTTTCCCTCAATCTCCAGAATCAGGTGAAAGTCCGCCAGCATACGCCCGATCGCCCCGGACTCCTCCCTGCATTTCTGAAACTCCTCTCGCCCTGCGGAAATCTCCAGATACTCCCGCAGCCGCTGAAGTCCCTCCGAGCCGCAATTCTTTTCCGCCAAAGCTTCCCGCAGACTGTTCACAGCATCGCAATATCGCTGCGCCGCGCAGACATGCCAGGCCCGCCTCTGAATCCCTGCCTTCGCCCCTTCCCGACTGTCCGCCGCCGCTGCCGCTTCCCGCATCTTGCGGGAAAATGCAAGAAAACACTCATAAATTTCCGGTCGCTTCAGATCCCGATACACCTCTCTCCGGTATTCCGCGCAATCCGCTCCCACAGGAAAGCGGTAATACAGCTTCGCGATATTATACTGCGGAGATTCCTGCTGAACCGCGTCGATGATCTGATTCAGGTTCAGATCCGCGAAAAAATCAGGCCTCGAGACATCTTCCGTCTCCGGCGGCTCCAAATCCAAAATACTGAAATGTGGCATGGTGATTCTTCTCCTGTTTAACGCAAGCCTCTGTAGCTACGGCTCACGCAAATTTGTCGATATAAAAGTATTTATTTCTGTATCCCAATCGCGATTGTTCTCGCCATTTAGCGTCTCCCTGTTATACTCAAGAAATTTATTCTTTCCGGGTTTGTGGCATCATCATACCATTTTTTTACAGTGATTTCAAGGAAAGCTCTGTGCAAAACTCTGCCGCCAATCGGAAAATCAACTACACCCCGATCAGTGCGTCAAACGTCCCTACCATATTCAGCCGTCCGTAACCCCACTCCCGGTTCGGATAGGTAACGTCAAAGCTTCTGGAGGCTCCGCGGATAAAGTAGTTTTTAATCTCCCGGCTCGCCACCACCGCATTGTTGCCCTCTACCACCGCCCACTGCATAAACTGCGCCACAGCTCCCGCCGTAATCGCCGCCGCCAGAGAGCTTTCCGACTCTCGCCCGTTTATCGTGGAAACATTGACGCCCGGGGCGGCAAAATCCGGCCGGATTGTCCCGCAGCGGGAATAGCCCCTCCCCGAGGTAATATAAAAGCTGTTGTTGGCCGCGTCATAGGTAGACACGCCGATCACGCCGGAGGCCATGGCCGGCTCCGTCAGCGTAATATAGGGGGAAGACTCCAGAAAATACACCGGAGCGGTCAGAAACTGCGTGATAGGGAGCCAGATGTTGAACTCCCCGTTATGGATGTCCCCCGCCGCCTCGACCCGAAAGGTCCAGATACCGGGAGTGGGCGCCTGTACCCGCAGAACGATCAGCTCCTCCCCGGAGGCCGGTTCTACCAGCAAGCCCGCAATCGTTACCCTGCTGCGTTCGTAGATAAAGCTGTAAGTAATGCTGTCCCGGATTCCCAGACGCACCGGCGGAATTGTCTCTCCTCCCGGGGTTCGGACAGAGATCGTAAAGATGTCCGGCAGGCTGCCCCAGAGCTCCAGAAAAAAGCCCTCCGCTCCCCGTTCCGCGCGCACCTCTACCGCCCTGCTGTTCTCCCCGCTCCCGCCGCGGTTGTTCAGCTCTCCCCGGAAATGATGGGCGGCATTTCCCTCGTTGCCCCCGGCTACCACAACCGCCCTGCTTCGCCGGGCCGCAATCAGGTTCAGATATCTTCCCAGCGGAGAGCTGCCGGTATGATCTCCGTTATTTGTGCCCATGCCCAGGCAGATCACCACGGGGCGGATCAGCGGTTCGGTAAAGCTGTCTGCGTATTCTACCGCCAGCATGATATCATTCTCCTGATAGGCCGGCACATCCCTGGGAATCAAATAAAAATCCCGAAGGTAGGTTTTACATTCCTTCAGCTTTACCACTACAATATCCGCCTCCGGAGCAGCCCCCTGGAAGGTGTAGCCTCCGTCCAGACGGCTGCCCGCCGCCGCGGAGGCCAGGGAGCTTCCGTGGCCGATCTCGTCCCTGCTTGGCACGATGGAGTACGGATCCTCCGATTGCAGCGCCCGGTTGATCTCCTCCCGGGTATACTCCGTGCCGTACAGAAAGCCTTCGGGAGGCTTCCCCGTCTGGATCGTCTGATCCCAGATCGCCAGGATGCGGCTGCTGCCGTCCTCCTTGCGGAACACAGGACTGGTATAATCGATCCCCGTGTCGATAAAGCAGATCACTGCCCCGCGTCCGGTGAGACTTAGGGGCTCCCGCTGAACCTGGGCGATTCCGCTGGCAATCAGGCTGTTCGGGTCAAAGCCGCCTATGCTTCCTCCCTCCTGCATCAGCCCGTAAAGCTTCGGCACACTTCGGTAAGAAAAAAAGTATTCCTGAATATCGGCAGGCGCTTCCCGTTCAAAATAGATCAGATCGTATAAATCCTCAAACTCGATCACGCACTTATTTTCGGTATCCCTGCCCAGCAGTCCTACCGGAATGTCCGTAATCAGGTCATAATAATAGTTGGAAAGTATCATTTCTCTACAGCTGATCGGCATAAAAAGGCCCTCCACCCGCCTGATTTATTCTATGCGGATGAAGGGCTGTTGTGCTTATCCCTGCAATCCCCGGGCCTGTCGATCCATATCCTCTACCACAATATCATAGATCTCGCCCAGGCTGGCGCAGTATTCCAATACCTTCCATGGCTCGTTGGTATGAAAATGAATCTTGATTAATTCATCATCCCCCACTGCCAGAAGGCAGTCTCCCTGAAAATGCTCCGTAAAATATTCGCTGATTACGTCCTCGTCCAGATCCTGTCCCTCAATCAGCAGCTGTGTGTCATATCTGAATTCTATCATCCCTATACCTCCTTCCGTTATCCTCATTCTACCGCGAAAGGAGAGATTTTTCCAGACCATATTTCAAAAAGCAGCTCGACCGCCGCCCTTCCGGAACGCCGGGACATAGCATCCACGCTTCCCGAAGATTTTTATCCCGAAGCAGAAAGTCCTTAAAAACGATAGAATCCTGCAAGAAATCCTGCAAGCGCCCCCAATGCCGCGCAGCAGAGTAAGTAAAAGCCATACTCTCCAATCAGAGAAATCCAGCGGAGGCTGTTGTCGTATTTCGCGTCGTTCAGCGGCTGCGTCTGCCCCTCCTCGCCGCGGTAGATCACTGCCCGGTTCTCCAGGGCGCAGACGAAGCTCCAGCCCTTTGCCTCCGCCTCCCGGACGCTCTGCAGCTCCCAATCGTTGTTCATACCGAGCACATCCTTCCCGTCCGCCAGCTTCTCCTGATTTTCCGCCTTCCTGCGCTTATTCGTCAGACGCTTGCAATCCATGGTATAAACCTTGTTCCCGCCTTCGCTTTTCTCAAAGAAATACCGAACCGGCGTCACAGAGGTCAAAAGCCAGCCCTGCTTCTCCTGACTGCTCAGGAACCGGTTCAGACCTTTGTTGGTCAGAATCAGCTTTCGCACTACCTTGTGTGTCATCGGGTCGTTCTGAATCCTCCATTCCTCCCTGCTCAGGCTCATCTCCTTCTCCAGCCGGACGCCCAGCCGCCAGATCTGCAACGCGAGTACACTCGTACACAAGACATAAATCAGCGTAAACCAGTCAAACCAGCCCAGCCCGAGCGCCATCCCGCTGAGCAGCTCCAGCAGCTTTACGAAGAGGTTGCAGCCCGCTATCACCGCACCCCAGAAAACCATCTTTTTCCCTTCGTCCCAGAGGGCCTGTCGGCACTTTGCCGCCAGGTATTTTCTGGATTCCGGATCGTTATGCAGCTCGTTGACCCCGCCCTCCTCGTAGTCCCGGGCAAAGTACCAGGTCATGTCCTCCGAGTGGGTCACCTCCCGCCAGCCCAGCTCCCGGGCCATCTCCAGAAACATTTCTTTTTGGCGGATTTCCTCCAGCGTCGGCTTCTTCGGGAGCAGGAATTTATCGATATCATACAGAACCTTCTTCGGTTCTCCCTTTTTAAAGGTGTAAAAGACGCCAAGGCGAATATTCTCCAGGAACCATCCCTGCTCCGCCATCCCCTCCAGCCATGCCCTCTCCTTCTGATAACTGACTAACCATTTAAATTTTGTCATTTTCTCTTTCATCTTTCTCGCTCCTTGCCCGCTGTCCCGCGCGTTTTTTACTTTTCATACTTGTTACCATGCCGCCTGCGGCGGCACAAGCCAATCCCACGGAACCATTCGGTTCCACGGAATCTACCGATTCCGGAAAAATACCTGCTCAAAGAGGTGTGTTATATACCCTCTTGACCGCTTAGAAAATCTTTACACCCTCTCAGAACCGTCTCTCCGTCCGCCAGCTGCTTTCCCAGCCTCTCCGTCTCCGCCTTCAGCAGAGCCATCCCGGTCTCCGTGATGCGGTAGGCCTTTTTCTCCTCATTCGGAACCGTCTCGATCACGCCGTCCGCCACAAGCCTGCCCACCATAGTATAAAGCGTCCCCGTCCCCAGGACGATCCTGCCCTTCGTCAGACCGCTGACATATTGCATGATCGCGTAGCCGTGCCTTGGAACGGTCACCGCCAAAAGCGTATAGTAGGTCGTCTCCGTCATGGGGACATATTTTTTCAGTAAACCTTCCTCCATACCTCTCCTCCCTGCTTTCTCGGTATGCCATGCCAGCCGGTGCGCTCCGTTTCTGTTTTCCATCTGAATTCATGCCAGACATAAGCATATTTACGGGCGACATGTCGAGCATCGACATGTCGCCCGTAAATATAAATTACCACACCCGTTACTTCCTGTCAACTGTTTTTTTCAACTGATTTTTCCTGCCGCCGGCTCTTTCTCTTCCTCCCCCGCAGCAGATCCGCGTACCAGAACACGATCTCCGCCACATTGGGCAGCTCTCCTTCCTTTCCCACGGCCCGCCACAGCTCCTTGTAGGCCATAAACCACTTCTCCAGCCGCTCCGAAAGCGCAAAGGCTTCCGCCGGTTCCTGCCTCTTTCCACAGGCCGCCTCCGAAAGCGCCAGACCCACCCGGTTCCAGGTATCGATCCCCTCCGCCGTCAGCTCCAGATCCCGGACGAGCCCTCTTGCCGTGCTGTCCGCCTTCGCTGCCGTCCGCTTGATCTCCCGGCGCAATCCTTTCAGTCTTTCCCCGGCCTCGGCTACGCCGCCGTTCTCGATTCCCCGCTCCCGCGCCAGGCCCTCCGGATCCGGCGCGGTTCCCGGTTCCTCCAGCGCCATAAATTCATAAAGCATCACCGCGTCATACCAGTCGAAAACGCTGCAGTCCGCCAGTTGGTTCATCAGCTCCACCAGTTTTCCGCTGCCGTCCCTATATTCCAGCAGGGAAATCCGCCGATCCATCTCTTCTCTCGGAACTGGCGACCGATTCCAGGAAAAGGCTGCGCCGTAAATCATGCCGGGGACGGAATGCTCCGTATGATTGATATGGCCGTAATCCCCCCAATCGGTATTCAACACCCCTTCCGCCCGATATTTCTCCGCATAGGCGCACATCCTCGTAATATTCTCATAGCTGTCGGCAATCCGGTTCATCCAATGATTCCAACCGCTGACCCCGGGACAGAGATACTGACGCAGCCCCGTCTCCGCCATCTTCCGGCTCTCATCCTCCCGCTGATCCGGCGCATAGCCCCAGGTCAGGCAGATCGTCTCCGGGGGAAGCTCCTTCGCCAGCTCCGGCGATTCACAGATCACGTCGCCCCAGAACATGGGAGTCTTACCCCTCTCCGTCAGAAAGGTACAGAGCTCCTTCAGATAGTCCACATAAATCCTCTGCACACCCTTCTGATCCGCCAGCTCCTTCGACCTTCCCTTCCCCAGGTCAAAGGTCTCATCCGCGCAGAGATTAAACCGGTTCGAGCGAAAGAGCGCCATATACTCCCCCAGCATCCCCTTGATCAGAGGAAGTACCCTGTCGTCCGCCACATTTACCGTGTGATGGCGCATGCGATCCCAGAAGGAAAAGGGCTGGGAAGAAGCGTCCGGCAGCTCGCAGAGCTCCTCGTAAGTCTTTGTGCTCAAAAGCGTATAAAGATGGCCAAAGCTGGCGAGGGAAGGCACCAGGTCAATCTGCCGACGGGCGCAGTACTCGTCCAGCTCCAGAATCTCCTCCGCCGTCAGCGGCGTCGTATCCCGCCACATCTCGGAGAGATCCCGGAAGAGGTAAGTATGCTCCACGTAAAGCTGAAATTCATTGATTTTATAACGGCAGAGCCTGTCCGCAATCCGCTTCAGCTCCGACAGCTTTAAGACCCGCCCTCTGGTCTGATCCAGATAGTACCCCCGCCTTTTCCTTGCCGGGAAGTCCCGGACGGTTACATTTTGCAGCACGGCTCCCTGCTGCTCTATCATCTGGCAAAGCGTCTGCACGCCGTACAGCAGTCCCGCCTGACCGCCGCCGCAAATTCTTATCCCCTCCTCGCGGATCTCCAGCGAATATGCCTGTCCCAGGAGCGACGGTTCCTGCCGGTCAAAGGATGACGCCTGTGAAAAAGAAGAATTCTGCTCGAACGGCTTCGAGGCCTGTCCGTCCAGGTGCGATGCCTGTGAAAAAGAAGAATTCTGCTCGAACGGCTTCGAGGCCTGTCCGTCCAGGTGCGATGCCTGTGAAAAAGAAGAATTCTGCTCGAACGGCTTCGAGGCTTGTCCGTCCAGGGGCGATGCCTGCGAAAAAGAAGGAGCCTGCCGCTCATAGGACGAAATCTGCGGAAAAGAAGGGAGTTGTTCTGACAGCGCCGGATCCAGGATCAGGGAAATATCGCCCCTGCAGGCCTCTCCCCGAATCACCGACGGCTCCAGTCCCGCCCATTGCCGGATACATTCCTTCAGCTGTCCTGCGGGAAAAAGCTCCGCCCCTGTCCCGCAGACGATGCCGGTCTGAAAGCCGCATTCAAAGCAGCCCTCCTCATAAGTAATTTCCTGTGGTTCCGGAATCAATATCATTTTCAATGCCTCTCCTCCTCACTGTCAAAGGTCTCGCAGAACCGCGCCGCAAAGGCCGGTTCTTCCCCCGCCGCATACAGATGTGAAATGTCGCCGAAGCCGTTCACCCGGAACGACGCTTTCCCTTCCCGGCGCTCCTCCGTATAAACGGTAGTCACCGCCGACGGCGCTGCGCAGAAGCCGTGCCAGAGAACCATCGGCGAAACGTGAATCAGATGAGACAACAGCACGCACTCCACTCCGAAATGACAGAAGAAGACCAGGGTATCCCGGTTAGCGCGCTCCGCCCGGTACAACTCTCCCTCCCGGACATACCCGTGCTCCGCCAGCAGGGCGTCAAAGCTCTCCGTCACATATCGATACATCCCGTCTACGCCGCTCTCCCTCATGACCTCCGTCTCGCACCAGAGCTTCCTGTCAAAATAGCGCGCATCCGCCGTCCAGTCCTCCGGCAGCCAGTCCCAGGCGATGCTCCTCCTCTCCGGTACGTCCGGCCGTTGAATCAATGTGGGGAATTCCCGCAGCCAGTCGCATTCCACAGCAGTCCGGCCCATCTTTTCCAGCGTCAGAGAAGCCGTGTCCCGGGCGCGGCCCAACGGCGACACATAGAAGTCCTTTACCTCCAGTCCCGCCAGCCGATCCACCAGCAGCCGCGCCTCACTCCAGCCCTTTTCCGTCAGGGAATCCGCGGCGTAATCCGGATCCCCGTGCCTTACCATAATCAATCTCATGCAAGTACCTCCCCTTCGTACCTTACCGTTTCACGGTATTTTATCCTGCGGCAGAATGTCCTTCAAAACCCTTTCCGCCTGATCAGCCCAGCGCCACGTCCAGAATCATCATCAGGACAAAGCCCGCCGCCACTCCTACGACGCCGATATTGGTATGCTCTCCCGACTGAGACTCGGGAATCAGCTCCTCCACCACCACATAGATCATGGCACCCGCGGCGAAAGCCAGCAGATAGGGCAGCACAGGCACCACCCGGGACGCCAGCAGAATCGTAAGAATCGATCCGACCGGCTCGACCGCTCCCGAGAGCAGGCCGTAAAGAAATGCCTTGCGCTTCGTTGCCCCCGCGCCGCAAAGGGGCATGGAAATAATCGCTCCCTCCGGGAAATTCTGGATGGCGATACCCAGGGAAAGCGTCAAGGCTCCCGCCATGGTAATCCCCGTATTCCCCAGCATGGCTCCCGCGAAGGTCACGCCTACCGCCATTCCCTCCGGCAGATTATGCAGCGTTACCGCCAGCACAAGCATGGAAGTCCTTTTCAGGCCGCTCTTTACGCCCTCCGGCTTTTCGCTGTCTATGTGGATATGCGGCACAAAACTGTCGAGCAGAAGAAGAAACCCCATGCCCAGCAGAAATCCCGCTGAGGCAGGGAGCCAGGCAGCCTTCCCCTGTTCTTCCGAAAGCTCGATGGCCGGTATCAAAAGCGACCATATTGACGCCGCGATCATAACGCCGGAGGCAAATCCCAAAAGCAGCTTCTCCAATCCGGGCCGCATTTTCCTGCGCATGAAAAAGACCATGGCGGAACCCAGCGCCGTCCCCAAAAAGGGAATGCCTATTATCGCAATTTCTTTCATGCAGTCTACACCTCTTACCCTATCATATTCACTCCCGTGAATCCCGTGACACATTTAAAACAGTTTCGTGTGTAATCCGCAATAAATTTATTCTACCATGAGCACAGCATCGCTCATGGTACTGATGGCCATCCGGCCGTTTCATGCCTTGAATATGGACTTATTTTACCATGTGCGCAGAAAATCAAGCGGCCCGAAGGGACATTTGATTTTCAAGCCATGGATTGCCAGGTACAATGCGCCGCGCATGCGGCGACGAGACAGCGTATGCTGGCTCGGATTCTGCGAATGCAGAATCATTGTACCATGTGCGCAGAAAATCAAGCGGCCCGAAGGGACATTTGATTTTCAAGCCATGGATTGCCAGGTACAATGCGCCGCGCATGCGGCGACGAGACAGCGTATGCTGGCTCGAATTCTGCGAATGCAGAATCATTGTACCATGGATAGCTTCAAAAGTCAGCAGGCAAAGTACTTTTTTACAATCATCCACAGGCTCCCGTCAAAGCTTCAAAACAATCGGGAAAAATCTTTTGGGAACCCGCTGTTCCTGCAAAACAAAAAAAGAGAGAGGCCGTACACCTCTCCCTTCCCGTCATGTCGGCACAGCCGACACAAACAATTGGTGCAAACCCGGAAGAACGCCCGCCCAAAGAGGTGGGCTGCGCCCTCTCTTGGCGTTCTTCTGTGTGCAATTTAGATTTTCTTAGCGGGCGTCTTTTGACCGCTTAGAAAATCTTTGCGCACTTTTACCCTCAGACACCGGATTGCGTTCAGCACCGCCAGCACCATGACCCCCACGTCCGCAAAAATCGCCAGCCACATTCCGGCCTTACCTGCGGCACCCAGAATCAGACAAATTGCCTTTATCGCAAGGGCGAACACAATATTTTCGTAGACAATACGCATACATTTCCGCGATATCCGCATGGCGAGCGCCAGCTTCATCGGATCGTCGTCCATCAAGACAATGTCCGCGGCTTCGATCGCCGCATCCGATCCGAGGGCTCCCATAGCCACGCCGATGTCCGCCCTGGAGAGCACCGGCGCGTCGTTTACGCCGTCTCCCACAAAGGCGAGCATTTCCTTTGAATCCTTTTCCCGGAGCAATGCCTCCACCACATCCACCTTATCCCCGGGAAGCAGCTCGCTTTTTACCTCGTCCAGCCCCAGCTGCGCGGCAACATGCTCCGCCACTGCTCTGCTGTCCCCGGTGAGCATCACCGTCTTCTTCACCCTCGCCGCCTTCAGCTCCGCTATGGCTTTCGCCGCATTGTCCTTCACCACATCGGATATCAGGATATAGCCCGCATATCTGCCGTCTACCGCAAGGTGTACCACCGTGCCGACGCCCGTATTTTCTTCACAGCTTAATCCCAGCTTTTTCATCAGCCTGTCGTTGCCCGCGGCTACCGGGACGCCGTCTACCGCGGCCGTCACGCCATGGCCGCCGATCTCTTCCACGCCGGTCACCTTTGTCTGATCGATCTGCGCTCCGTAGGCTTCCCGCAGGCTTCCGGAAATCGGATGCCCGGAATAGCTCTCCGCATAGGCCGCGTACTCCAAAAGCCTCCTCGCCGTCTCCTCCGTTCCCTCTCCGCTTTCCGCGAACTCCCGGGACGGACAGATCTGCGTGACCTTGAAGACTCCCTTCGTCAGGGTGCCTGTTTTGTCAAACACGACATATTTGGTCTGGGACAGCGCTTCCAGATAATTGGATCCTTTTACCAGAATACCGCAGGAGCTGGCTCCGCCGATTCCTCCGAAAAAGCTTAAGGGAATCGATATGACGAGTGCGCAGGGGCAGCTGATGACAAGGAATGTCAGGGCGCGGATCACCCAGGTGCTCCATTGTACCGGATTGCCCATAATCCAGTTTACCGCAGTGGGAATTACCGCCAGGGCCAGCGCGCTGTAGCAGACCGCCGGGGTATAATATCTGGCAAACTTGGTGATAAAGTTCTCCGATCTGGATTTTTTCATACTGGAGTTTTCCACCAGATCCAGAATCTTGGATACCGTAGACTCCCCGAACTCCTTTGTGGTCCGGATTTTCAGCAGGCCGTTAAGATTCACGCAGCCGCTGATCACCTGATCGCCTGTCTCCACCTCTCTCGGAGCGCTCTCGCCGGTCAGAGCCGCGGTATTGAGAGTAGAGCTTCCCTCCAGCACCACGCCGTCGATGGGAATCTTCTCCCCGGGCCTTACCACAATAACCGTTCCCGTCTCCACATCGTCGGGATCCACCTGCTCCAGACCGCCGTCCGGCAGCTCAAGGTTGGCGTAATCCGGCCGGATATCCATCAGCGCCGTAATATTTTTGCGGCTCTTTCCCACCGCCACCGCCTGAAACAGCTCGCCGATCTGGTAGAACAGCATCACGGCCACACCCTCGGCAAACTCCCCTTCCTTTCCTATGGCCTCGTTATAGACACCCAGGAGCATAGCCCCTACCGTAGCCACCGCCATCAGGAAATTCTCGTCGAAAACCTCCCCGTGTACAATTCCCAGCGCGGCCTTGCGCAGGATATCATAGCCGATGATTCCGTAGGGAATCAGGTACAGAACAAATCTCAGATACCCGTCCACAGGCACAAAATAAAGAATCACCATCAACACCGCCGCCGCGATAATACGATATAAAACCTTTTTTTGTTTCTTTGTCAAACTGATCCCTCCCCTCGTACCGCTTGTATTTCATGCGGCTCGGATCGGCGGCAAAAATCCGCCCTCCCGTAAAAGAACATTTCAGTCGAGAAAGATCTCGCAGTCGTCCTCAACCTTTTTGCAGGCCTTTACAACCTCCTTCATAACGGTTTCCGGCTCTGCGTTCTCCGCGAACTCCACCTTCATCTTCTGCGTCATGAAGCTTACCGTGGCGTCCGCTACGCCCGCCACCTTCTTCGTCGCCTCTTCCATCTTCAGCGCGCAGTTTGCGCAGTCAACCTCGATCTTGTACGTCTTCTTCATATCTTTTCTCTCCTTTTGAACGTTTGTTTTGAACATTTGAATAACTGTTCATATGTTTATATTACCATATATTTTGCGGTTGTCAAGACCTTTATGAATATTTTCTGCAGATTGTGATTTGAGGACTGCTTTACTTTTCTCTAGTGCTCACCGGTATTTATTCCCGCGAGCAATTAGGAAAACAGCCCTGCTTACAACGGGGTTATTGACTTCATGAAAACAGGAGCGGATTGCTCCGCTCCCGTTCTCCTGCTCCCTATATCGCCTTATCATCTCATTTTCCTGCGCCGCTCTTATCCTCCAGCATCCGGCTGCCGCGGATCTCGATCCGCGGGCCGCCCGTCCCTTCGATGTATTCCCGGGTAATCGTGACGCTGCCGATATTGTCGTCCTTCGGTATCTCATACATAATATCCAGCATGAACTCTTCGATAATGGAGCGAAGAGCCCTTGCGCCGGTATCCCGCTTCATGGCCTTGTCCGCGATAGCCTCCAGCGCGTCGTCAGAAAACTCCAGTTTTACCTCGTCCAGCTCCAGCAGCTTCTGATATTGCTTCAGGATCGCGTTTTTCGGCTCCCGCAGAATCTTTACCATCATCTCCTTCGAAAGGCCCTCCAGGGTAAAGATAATCGGCAGACGGCCTATAAACTCCGGAATCATACCAAACTTCCGGATATCCTCGACCGTTACCCTGGAGAGGATATTTTTATCCTTGTCATACTTATCCCGCAGCTCCGAGTTAAAGCCGATGGAGGCGGTCTTCGTCAGCCGCTCCTTGATAATCTCCTCCAGGTCAGGAAAGGCCCCGCCGCAGATAAACAGGATATTCCGGGTATTTACCGTCGTAAGCGGAACCATGGCGTTCTTGCTGTTGGCCCCTACGGGCACCTCGACCTCCGCTCCCTCCAGGAGCTTCAGCATCCCCTGCTGCACACTCTCGCCGCTGACATCTCTGGTATTGGTATTTTTCTTCTTCGCGATCTTATCGATCTCGTCGATAAAGACAATTCCCCGCTCCGCCTTCTCAACGTCGTTGTCGGCCGCCGCCAGCAGCTTGGAAATCACAGACTCGATATCGTCTCCGATATAGCCGGCCTCCGTCAGGGAGGTGGCGTCCGCAATGGCTAAAGGGACATCCAACAGCCGGGCCAGAGTTTTCACCAGATAGGTTTTTCCGCAGCCGGTAGGCCCGATCATCAGCATATTGGATTTCTCGATCTCGATGTTATCCATACTGTCGGTAGCCACCCGCTTATAATGGTTATAGACCGCCACGGAGATAACCTTTTTCGCATATTCCTGCCCCACCACATATTCGTCCAGGCTGGCCTTTATCTTATGCGGCGCGGGAATATCGCGGATATTGAGAACCGGCTCCTCCTCTTTCTTCTTTTTCTTTTTCAGCTTCTGCCTGTTGGGGATGCCCCCGTCTCCCTGCAAATCCGCCAGGTTGACAAAGCTGATATTCGGGAAGCCCCCCTGGCGGCTGAGCTGCTCCTCCAGATCCTCGGGAAGATTAGCATTCCGCAGCATACCCTGATAGTCGAACTGGCTCACGGTATCCATGATCCTGTGCATACAGTCGTCGCAGACGCAGATATTGTTCGGCATCTTAAACATCTTGCCGGCTCTGCTCTCCGGTCTCCTGCAGATAAAGCATACGTCCTCATAATCGCTGTTTTTGCTTTTTTTGTCCTCTTTGCGGGCCTTTTGATCGGAGGTCTCCGACTTCTCTTCCCCGCCGTCCCTGTCCTCCGCGGCTTCCTCCAGCTCCTCTTCCCTTTCATCGTATAAATCAGACATTTTTCCTCATTTCCGCAGGATTAATTCCGCCTGCCTGGTGTAATAGTATTCAAAATACCTTGAGGCACGCCGCCGAGGCATCAAACAACCCTCTTCGCCCGTCCCGCCTCAATATGAGTATACTGGAAAAAGCGGCTGTACACAAGTTAACTTTTTGTAAATTGACTCCATAGCGCTTCCCGCGAAAATTCACCCATATTTTGACAGGCTGCGAAATGTTTCATGGCCGAATTCCTGAAAAAATCCCGGCGGAGCCGGATACCCTGGTTCCGTCGGGATACTTTTCTTTTCTATTATAGCCTCTTCTCACCCTGTAATGTCGGAAGAATCTACTCCGACAGATTTTTCTGCGTGCGGGCTGAATTTTCTCAGCGGGCGTACTATGCCGAACACAGTCGGCAGGCCGCCTGGAAACTCTTTATACATTATTCTGCAGGCTTCTTTCCCAAGACAATTTCCAGCTCCAGGGTCTCATACTCTCCGTTCACAGAACGCTTTACCGTCATGGTGATCGTCTCGCCCGCCCGGAAGTATTCCAGCGTGTCCTTGACATCGGAATTCACCGTGATCCTCTGGCCGTCCAGCTTGACGATGATATCTCCCTTCAGGACTCCCGCCGCCTCCGCCGGACTTCCCGGCGCTACCTCTCTCACAAAGACGCCCTTGGGAATATCCAGCATACTTACGATATCGTCGGTAACCGCCTGCATGGTAATCCCCATATAGCCGACCTCAGCCGCGTCCACCTTATCCGTCCGGGTCTCGCGCTCCATCAGCTCGGAGAGAATCGGGCTGGCCGCGTTGATGGGGATTGCGTATCCCATTCCCTCCACGGTGCTCCCGTCGATTCTCGCGGCGTTGATTCCGATGACCTCGCCCCGGATGTTCAGCAGCGCGCCGCCGGAATTACCGTGGTTGATCGCAGCGTTGGTCTGGATATAGATACCGGTGGAGCCGTCCTCCGTCGTCATCTCGCGGTTCAGGGCGCTGACGATTCCGTTGGTCACGGATTGACCGTAGCCCAGGGCGTTGCCGATCGCTACAACCGGAGTTCCCAGCTTCAGATTATCGCTGTCGCCCAACTGGGCTACGGTAATTGCGCTGCGGGTCTCCTTCTCCAGTTCGGCGAGCGGAACCGAGATTACCGCGAGATCCATATCCGAATCCACGCCCTTTACCTTTGCCTCCGCCGTACTGTTATCGATAAAGGTAATTTCCAGACTGGTATTGTTCTCTACAACATGATAGTTGGTAGCGATCAGCAGCTCATCCTCCGTCTCGCCCACAATAATGCCGGAGCCGCTTCCCACGCTGGGCTGGGTATAGGTCTGGCCAAACCAGTCCCGACCTGTGACAACGGAGTTATTTACGATGGAAACCATGGCGGGCATGACGTCCTCTACCATCTCGGAAATATCGTCCTGCACATAGGTCACATGATAGGTAGTCGGTTCGCCCCCTTCCCAAGGCTCTCTCACGATATCGGAGGGAAGCTCCTGGACTACGTTACCGCTGCCGTTCGTCTGCTTAAGCTGCCCGGTTCCCAGCTGCACAGCGTAAAAGCCCAGGCCGGCGAACACGCCGAAGCAGAGCCCCAGGCCGATGCTGAGGAGTACCTTTTTCCCGGTTCCCATCCTCTGTCCGGGCTCTTTTTTCTGTCTTTTCTTCTTTTCCTTCTTCCCCTCCGCGCTGCCTGCCGCAGCCCGGGAAAGCTCCTCCGCCGAACGCGCGGTATAATCAAAATAAGGACTTGCTCCACCTTCGCCTTCCGCGGGTTTGGTGATGTTGGTTTCCGAATAAATTTCGTTTTCGTACATAATGATTACCTCTTTTCTATCTTGAAATAATACTCTTTCGGTCTCCTGTCCTCTGGAACCTTATGAGCTCAAGTATAGCCGGGAATTGTGAAGAAAATGTGTTTCCTTTGTGTAAAAAGTGTGCAAATCTCACTCCACGGTGACGGATTTCGCCAGGTTTCTGGGCTTATCCACATCGCAGCCCCTTCCCACCGCGATATAATAGGCGAACAGCTGCAGGGGAATGATGGCCAGGGAGTTGGCAAAGTAAGGATTGCTCTCCGGAATATAGACTACATAATCCGACGCCTTCTCGATCGCGTTGTTGCCCTCGATCGTCACCGCCAGGACAAAGGCTCCTCTCGCCTTTACCTCTACCATATTGCTGATCGTCTTCTGGAAGAGGGGCGGCTGGGTCGAAAGAGCCACCACCAGGGTTCCCTCCTCGATCAGGGATATCGTACCGTGTTTTAATTCGCCCGCCGCGTAGGCCTCGGAGTGAATATAGGATATCTCCTTCAGCTTCAGCGAGCCCTCCAGGGAGATGGCATAATCGATTCCCCGGCCGATAAAGAAAATATCCCTCGCCCCCAGATAGCGGCTGGCAAAATGCTGGATCTTCTGCTTCTGGCCCAGGAGCAGCTCGATCTGCTCCGGCAGGCGTCTCAGATCGACAAGCAGCCGTTGAAACTGCTCCTCCGTCACCGTCCCCTTTACCTTCGCCATCTTCATCGCCAGAAGATAAAGCGCCGCAAGCTGTGCCGTGTACGCCTTCGTCGTCGCCACGGCGATCTCCGGGCCTGCCCAGGTATACAGACAGGCGTCCGCCTCCCGGGCGATGGAGCTGCCTACCACGTTGACGATACCGAGAACCTGAAAGCCCCTGGCCTTGGATTCCCGCAGCGCCGCCAGGGTATCCGCCGTCTCGCCGGACTGGCTGATTACGATGACCATACTGTTCTCCTCCAGAATCGGATCCCGATACCGGAATTCGCTGGCCAGATCTACCTCCACCGGGATCCTGGCCAGACCCTCCAGCACATATTTCCCGGTGACGCCGGCATGATAGGCGGAGCCGCAGCCCACGATATGGATTTTCCGGATCGCCCGCAGCTCCTCATCCGTCATCTTCAGTTCTTCGATCACAATATCGTTCTCGCGGATTCTGGGCGATATCGTATCCGTCACCGTCTTTGGCTGCTCGTGCATTTCCTTCAGCATAAAATGCTCGTAGCCCGCCTTCTCCGCCGCGTCCGCGTCCCAGTCCACCGTCACAGGCTCCTTCGTCAGCGCCTCCTCATCTGCTGAGAAGAACTTCAGGCCATCCTTTCGTAGCACGGCTACCTCCTGGTTATCCATGTAATATACGGTTCTGGTATATTTTAAAATCGCGGGAACGTCGGAGGCGATAAAGCAGCCCTCCCCGTTCTGGCCCACAATCAGCGGACAGTCCTTCCTCGCCGCGTAAATTTCGTCCGGATGATCCGCGAACAGAATCCCCAGGGCATAAGAGCCTTCCACCCTGTGCAGCACCTTTGTCACCGCCTCCAGAGGATTTCCCTTATAATAGTAATCCAGCAGATGCGCCAGCACCTCCGTATCCGTCTCGGAGGCAAAGCAATAGCCCTTATCCGCCATCTTTTTCTTCAAGGGCAGGTAATTTTCAATAATCCCGTTATGTACCACGGCGATGGTGCCTTTTTCGTTCAGATGAGGATGCGCGTTGTTATCGCTGGGAGCGCCGTGGGTCGCCCAGCGCGTGTGGCCGATGCCGACGGTTCCCGGCATGGTCTCCCCGCCCTTCGTCAGGTTCTCCAGCACCTTCAGACGGCCTATCGCTTTTCTTGCCACAATCCCTTCCCCGTCAAAGACCGCCATTCCCGCCGAGTCATACCCCCTGTATTCCAGTCTGGACAATCCATCCAGAATAATCGGAGCCGCCTGCTCCTTCCCGATATATCCAACGATTCCACACATAATTCCTTCCCCTTCCGCCGTCTGTGCGGCATTCCTGTTTTTACAAAATTTCCCGGAAATCGCTTTCCCTGTCTTTTTTCCGGAACAACTTTACTTCCGCAGACAATCAGGCCTGATGCTCCGCCGCCTGCGCCGGGGTGTTTGACTCCGTATGGTTCCTCCAGAATTCCTCATTATCCGTACAGGCCAGAACCCACGTCTCCGGCAGTCTGTCGTAATGCTTCCCCAGCAGATATCCCGCATACTTACAGCAGCACTGTACCAGAAAGCCCGGAAAGCACCTTCGCTTCCCCTTCTTTTTCAACGCCTCCCAAGTCGCCCCCACAAGCTTTTTTCCCTCCGACTCCGAGGCGATCCCCCCAAAGACCTCCGGGTGCATGGCCTGGGAAACCCCCAGGTCAAAGTTGCGCCGAAACTGCTGCCTGTTCGTGTAATTGTGGGAGTGAATCACTCTGGCATCCGCCGCGTAGGCAATTTCATACCCGGCCTGCAGCACTCCCGCCGCGTAAATCATATCCTCATTAAATATGGTATGACGGACAAAGCCGCCGGATTCGTCATAGATATCTCTTCGGTAGGCAGCGCAGACATTGGAGCAGAAAAAAGCCTTGATCCCCATGGCTTCCAGATCCGCCTTCCCCTTGACCCGGGACTGCTCCGGATAATTAAAGGCTCTGGAAATCTTTTCCGTCTCCCTGCTGCCCGGTGCCGGTAGCTGCCTTCCGTAGGCCACCGCCACGCTGCCCGTCAGGCGTTCCGTCAGCCTTTCGATGAGGTGTGTGTCAATCGGCATGGCGTCCTGGGTCATCAGGATAAAAGTATCGCTCTCGGAATATTCCACCGCCCTGCGCCTGGTTCCACCATGGTCGAACTCCGACTTGGGGAGATGATGTACCTCCGCCTCCGGATACCTCTCCGCGAACCCCGTCCCCTCCGTCAGCTCCCGGAAATAGCGCTCCTCCGTATTCATCAGGATGATCTTCCGAACCCGGACGGTCTGCTTCCGCAGCCGATCCAGCAGCTCGAACAGCTCCTTGCCCGGTTTATATAAGGGAATGATCACATCTGTCATCCGCGTTTCCTCCTGGCCGAGACACGTCCTCTGCCCGCGCTGGCGCGAACCAGCAGACTCGGAAGGCTTTGCCTTCCTCGTTCGCGTTGCTCGTCCGTCTCTCGGCACGGCCTCTGCTGATTCGCGCAGAAAGGGGAGCGCTTGGCTCCCCCTTTGGTCTCCATTAGTTTCCTAAATATTTTGCGGTTTTCTCAGCGATCGTTTCTCCGATGCCGCGCACCTTCTCCGTAACGGTATAATTCTCTTCGCCAAACAGGAACTGATGCAGCCATACGACGTTGGACTCCAGGTCGATCGGAATAATGCTGCTACCCACAGCGCCAACGTCGGCGACGGTACGCATATCCTTCTGCGGGAATCCGCTCTCGTCCACGATACGATAATCCGCAATGCTCCCCAGGAGCTCCAGAATATCCCCGCTGTCCAGGCTGGTATAGATATCGTCGATCACCTCGTTAAACACCCCGGTCAGAGTAGCAAGATCCGATTTTTTCGCCTGTTCTTCTATTGCCTTGATAACCTCCCGCTGTCTCTCGGTACGCTTAAAGTCGTCGCCCGCGGTATAGCGGATTCGACAGTATGCCGTAGCCTGCAGGCCGTTCAACAGCTGGTAACCCGTCTCCGTCACCGGCGTATAATCACACTTCATCACATTGGAAATATCGATCTGGTAGGAGTTGATATGCTTCAGCTCCGCGGAATCCACATCAATATAGACGCCGCCGAGGCCGTCGATCACTTCGCTCAGGCCCTTATAGCCTATGGTTATAAAGTTCTCGATATCCATATCCAGATTCATGTTCAGCATCTTAATCGCCTGCTCCGCTCCGCCGAAGGAATAAGCCGCGTTGCATTTTCTGTAATCGTCGTCCCCGATATTCAGGTACGTATCCCGATATACGCTGACCAGCTTGATATCTCCGGTATCCATGTTGATACTGGCGATCATGGTCGCGTCGCTGCGGCTCCCCTTCAGAAGCTGCTTATCCGTCCGCGCGTCCACGCCGAAGAGCGCGATATTCATATAGCCCTTCATCTTGTTTTCCGGATCCTCTTCCTTCGCCTGCTTGATCTCCTGTGGGATCTCCAGATCCTCCGGATCCAGAGTTGTCACCATAGGACCATCCGCGGAAGGAGAGCTCATCACAAAATACAGAACCGCTACCATAGCCAGAATCACTACCAGCTCCACGCCGAAAACGATCATCTTGCGCTTATTGTTCTTCCCCTTCTGCTGCGAAGCCGCCGCTTTCTTTCCGGAATTGTCCGCTCCATTTGTACGTTTCTGATTCGCCATAGCACTTTCTCCTTGTCAGTATGCATTTTTGTTGATAAACCCCGTAAAAAATGTCATCAGAATAATTTTGATATCAAATCCCAGGGTCCAGTTTTCAATGTAATAAATATCGTAATCGATCCTCTTTCGAATCGAGGTATCGCCCCTCAGACCGTTTACCTGCGCCCAGCCGGTCAGCCCCGGCCTGACCTGATGCTTCACCATGTACCGGGGAATCTCCTCCCGGAACTTTTCCACAAACAGCGGCCGTTCCGGCCTTGGTCCCACCAGGCTCATATCGCCCTTCAGGATGTTGAACAGCTGCGGCAGTTCGTCCAGGCTGGTGCGCCGCAGGAATTTGCCGACGCCGGTAACGCGGGGATCGTCCCGCACCGTCCAGGCCTTCCTCTCATCTCCCGGAGCCTGCTGCGCCATACTCCGGAACTTATACATGTAAAAGGGCCTGTTATGCAGTCCTACCCGCTCCTGCCGGAAGATGACAGGGCCGGGGCTGGTCGCCTTGACCAGAATCGCCGCGATCAGCATCACCGGCGACGTAACAACAATACCAAAGAGAGCCCCCGCGACATCCATTATCCGTTTGATCATACGGTTGCCCGTATTGGTCAGCGGCACGTAGCGGATATTGATCACCGGAAGTCCCATCAGATCCTCCGTATAGGGCTTGCCGGGAATCAGGCCGCTGTAATCCGGGATGAACTTTGTGTGTACGCCGGATTTCTCACAGATACCCACAATATCCTCCAGATAGTCATAATCCTTCAGCGACAGGGTAATCGCGATCTCGTCCAGCTTGTTCTCCGGCAGGATGATCTCCAGATTTCCCAGGCTTCCCAAAACCTTTACGCCCTTGTACAGGGTTCCCGCCGGTACATTGTTATCCAGAATGCCTACCGCCGCGTAGCCCCATTGCGGATTATCCGCCAGCCGCTTGATATATTCCTCCGCGGCTCTGGAATAGCCTACCAGCAGAATGTGCTTCAGGTTATAACCTCTTCGCCGGACAGCCTGAAGCCCCTTTCTCAGAAAAATCCGAAAAGCAGAGGTAATTCCGATGTTAAAAATATAAAAGAAAGCCATCACGGAACGAGAGACGTTAAATTCCCGAATCACCATATATAACAGTATGATCAACGCCAGAATTCCGATCGTGTTCGCACGTATAATTCCAAAGATCTCAAAACGCCTTCGCACGGTTCTCTTCGGCGCGTACACACCGTTCATATAATAGACTACCATGTAGATCGGCAGGATAACATAGAGAAGCCGGAAATACACGGCGGCCGGAAGCACTCCCGGACCCGGCCCCGGATTCAGAACGTAAAATTTGAAGAAATACGCCAGCATAAAGGACGCCGCCATGATAACGACATCGATCACTACCATTAACCTGTTAAATATCTTCTGGTTATCTCTTATCATAAATTGCTCCGCAATCCATAGCTCTCTGTCGTTTGTACCCTTTCGTCTACTGGATTTATTATAGAGGAAACAACTTATGAAATTATGAAGCTAATTCTTAATATTTCTTAAGAAACTCAAACTTCGCACGTGAATTTTAGCTATGCACCTTGAAAATTCAATATCTG